>DAOVAK010000640.1 GCA_030671095.1 Deltaproteobacteria bacterium
GTTTGGTAACCGTGGGAACGCCATCGTAGAAATATCCCAGGTCCGTGTGACAGACGCCACACCCAGCTATCTCAACGAGGACCTCGCCTTCCTGAAGCTCTGGAACGGGAATACCGGTCCTCTCTAACCTGCCTTCGGTGACCTTTCCCGTCTCCCTATCCTTGGTCCAGGGTTGGACCATCTGCCATGTCTCGATCCGTTTGGGTATGTCGGCCATTGCTCACCTCCCATCTTTTCCGTGTCCAATATGAATCCCTACATCTCTTTTGCCATTGCCTAACCAGCACCTCCTCTAGTATAGTGTCCCAGTAATAACATGCATAATCTACACGATCGCACAGCGTCCAGAAATACGACGCTTTAAATCCGAAATTCGAATATCGAAATGCCAAACAAATCCGAATATCAAATGACCAAAATCCAAAACATGTTTAGAAAATTGGAAAATTTGAATTTTGTTATTGTTTCGGCCTGCGACGAGCTCAGCCGAGTCGATTTCGAATTTCGTGCTTCGAATTTTACATTGTGACATCTCAATACGTACGATCAGTTTTGGTGTGATTTTCATAAATTACTTTTGGGACGTGATACTAAGTCAATCCATAACCCCCATCTACACACAAGAGCTGCCCCGTGATGTAGCCGGACTCATCCGATGCGAGGAAGACGAAAGCCGGGGCAATGTCCTGCGATTCCGCATACCTGTTGAGTAAAATCCGCCTCAGGTAAATCTCCCGCAGCTTGGGATCCTCCTGGAGTTTCTTGGTCATATCGGTGAGGACGATTCCCAGGGAAATGACGTTAGCCGTCACATGATACCTGGCCAATTCCCGCGCACAGGATTTGGTGAAGGAGATTAACCCTCCCTTCGCGGCGGCATAGTTGATTTGACCCGTTGTTCCAACAATCCCCGCCACCGAGGTGACGTTGATGATCTTCCCGTAATTCTGCTCCATGAAATAGCGGCTCGCCGCCTGCGTGCAGAGAAATGCGCCCTTCAGATGAATATCAACCACCTCATCCCACTGCTGCTCGGTCATCTTATGGAGCATCGCCGGCTTCGAAACCCCGGCGTTGTTCACCAAGATATCGATCCTCCCGAACCGGTCCACACATGCCCCGATGAGTCGTTCCGCATCCTCCTTCAAAGCCACATCCGCCTTCACCATTAGGGCATCGCGGCCCATCTCCTTCAGCTCCGAAACCGTCTCCTTTGCCGCCTGCTCGTTGCTCACGTAGTTGATGACCAGAGCCGCACCTTCCCTTCCAAAGGCCAAGCTGACGGCCCTGCCCACGCCCCTTCCCCCTCCGGTGACAACGGCCTTCTTCCCCTTCAACCTCATCTTCCCCTTCTCCCCTCTTCCCGTTTCAAATCTTCAGCTCCAAATTGATCATATCCCCTCGCTGGAATCCGATAGCATCGAAGAATTGCAAAAGGCCCCAGTCCCGCCAATTAACAAAGGTGTAGATGGTGTCCACGCCTACCTTTTTCAGATTGTCAACCATTTCCATCAAAAGTGCCCTGGCAACCCCCCTCTTTTGGTAGTCGGGATGCACCCCTAT
The DNA here is from genome assembly GCA_030671095.1 of Deltaproteobacteria bacterium. Next base: position 1,564 of record DAOVAK010000640.1, read on the forward strand.
GGTATCGATCCAACCCACCGTGTTCGGGACGCCATATTCCCATCCGCTGGCATCTCCCAGGATGAACCCAACCACCTTCCCCTCCGTTCTCTCCTTCCAATTCTTCGCATACTCATGCCAGTTATCGTACCACTCCTGAAACATCTCGATCATTATCCTCTTCCTCCTTAACCAATGCGTTGCTCGATAGTAAGGGCTATTTCAGGTCTACGGGTGACGTTTGAACGGCGCTGAATTGAGGAATTTATAGAGCTTGTGCATTTTATAACAAGTCTATCCAACAAAAAAAGCCCTGTCAAGGCATTTTGGGCATGCATCTACTTCGGCAACGAACCGAAAACCCACCTGACAGGGCTAATGCTGACACTTCCCATCTTGTGTAAATAAAAAAGTGCGTCAAATTGATCATTCGATGACGGCAATGACGGTTTCAGCGTCAATCTCCTGACCGGCCTCCACCCTAATTTCCTTAACAACCCCGCCCACCGGGGCCACTACCGGCATCTCCATTTTCATCGCTTCCAGGGTAGCAATCTGGTCGTTTTCGTTTACTTGATCTCCCACTTTGACTTGAACGGATATAATCTTTCCGACCATGGGTACCGTTACTTCCGTAGCCATATCCCACCTCCTGTTTTCGCCAATGTTTCGGAGTGCATCCCCGCTCTTATCCTCCCCAACGCCTGCTCGCCCATTGCTGAATTATTTATCCTTTCTTTGGCCCAGAGCATAGCCGGCGATGATGAACTTCTGAATGTTACTGGTCCCCTCAACGATCTGATACGATTTAGAATCCCTCAAGAGGCGTTCAACAGGGTATTCCGTCGAAAATCCATAGGAACCGAAGATCTTGACCGCCGTATTGGCCGCCGCCACCACCGTTTCCCCGGCGAAATACTTCGCCAGGGAAACCTGCAGGGTATTCCGCACTCCCTGATCTCTC
>DAOVAK010000295.1 GCA_030671095.1 Deltaproteobacteria bacterium
GCCCTGGATCAAGAGGGCACCGTAGAGGATGGCGGTCAGTGCGTCGCCCGGGATGCTCAGTGCGAGCAATGGAATCAGCGTCGCCCCTGCTACCGCGTTGTTGGCGGACTCGGCCGCGGCCACTCCTTCTACCGTCCCTTTGCCGAAGAGGTCCGGATTCTTGGAGGCGCGCTTCGCTTCGCCGTAACCGAAGAAGCAGGCCACGGTAGCCCCAATTCCCGGGAGACAGCCGATGAAGGCCCCCAAAAATCCGCTTCGGATGATGCTCTTCCAGCTCAAAAGGATGTCCTTTCGCGTCAACCGACTGTCTTCTCTCCGGTCAGATGACTCTTTGTACGAGGCTTTAATGCTTTTTTGCATCCGGTCCTCGGCCTGCACCAGCATCTCCGAAACGGCAAACAGCCCAATCAGTACCGGGATGAAGCCGAATCCCTCTTCCAGTTCCAGCATACCGAAGGTGAACCGCGGAACGGCCAGCATGGGATCAGCCCCCACAGTTGCCAGGAGGAGCCCGATGCCGCCTCCGAGCAACCCCTTGATCATGGATCGGCCCGAGAGCACGCCCACGATGGTGAGAGCAAAGACCATGAGAGTGGTCCGTTCCGCTGGCCCGAACTTCAGCGCGACGGCCGCCAGATTTTGGGCAATGAGCACTAATATGATGATGCTCATAATTCCGCCAATGAAGGAGGCGAAAAGTGCCATCTTCAAAGCCTTGCCGGCTTTTCCCTGCTGGGTCATGGGATAGCCATCCAGCGTGGTGGCCGCTGCTGCAGGGGTACCCGGTGCATTGACGAGAATAGCCGATACGGACCCTCCATAAATCCCCGAGACGTATATGGCAAAAATCATGCATAGCGCCTGCGCCAGCGACATGTGAATCGTCAGGGGAATCGACAAAGCCACTGCCATATTAACGGTCAAGCCTGGAATAGCCCCAATAAGGATGCCCGCGACGGTTGATAGAAACAGTACCAGTAGATTGGAACCCTGAATGGCTACAAAGAATTGATCTATGAGGAGTTCCATGAGCAGCTCCTACCGTTCAAGGAAACCCATAGGAAGTGGAACCATCATCAATTTCCCGAAGCAAATATAAATGAACGCAGTGAGGACTATGGGCACGACTATGATCCATACCCATCGCCGAAGTCCAAAATACCAAAAGTAAGCCGCCAGGCAGAGGGGCGTCACCAAAATGACCCCGAGAACGGGTATTAACACAATGTAAGCTACCCCGATACCGATAGAAGTGAGAACCACCTTGAGTACATCACGGGTAAACACCGGGCGGGGAGGTGTTAAACGAGAATAGTGTTGCCACCAACTCTGCAGGATCAGAATCACGGACAGAAAGCCGATGATTCCTATGGAAATATAGGGGAAGAACCGCGGGCCCAGGGTAAAATATTCCATGTCCGCGGTGGGGGCCTGGCGCCACTCCTCACCGATCGTCGGCACCACAAAAAGGGCGACACACAGGGAAAACGCCAGAAAGAAGATGCCAACTCTGAAGTTTATGCTCTTAAACATAACCGCCCTCTCGCACTGAGAGTCGACGCCAGGCCTTACGACCTAGTTGGACTGGAAAATCCCCTTGGCATATATTCGCACGCGAGAATCTTCCTACTTCTTGAGAACACTTCCTATTTGGTTGTACATGCCCATCAGTGACTTGCGAAAGTCTTCGGGGCCCAGGTAACCCCTTTCGATTTTGAGCCTTGTGCACAGCTTGACAAACGCCTTGTGCTCGTAAGCCTTTTTAAAGGCTTCATGGAGGAACATGATCCGCTCCTTCGGGGTGCCTGCGGTCGCCACAAAACCCTTCTGGTTCTCCAGATAGAGGTCGTAACCCAGCTCTTTCAGCGTCGGAACGTCCGGTTGGAGCGGGGTACGTTCTAGGGAGGTAAGGGTGACACTGCGGATCTTCCCCCCCTCGACGAGAGCCCTGGCTTCAGAGGGCGATGCAATCGCTATGTCAACGTGACCACCCATCAGCGCGGCCATCCCCGGAGCACCCCCCTTATACGGCACATGCTTCATCTTGATCCCCGTCCGATCGCAAAATGCCAACATGGCTGAATGGTAGATGCCCCCGTGGCCGGAAGATGCGTACTTGTACTTGCCGGGATTCCTTTTGGCATCTTCAATGAATTCTTTCAGGGTTTTCCACGGCGCGTTAGCATTGAAGTTGAGGATCATTCTATCCCTGGATATCCGGATGATGGGCGAAAATGCGTTGATGGGATGGTAGGGCAGCTCCCTGTAGTGACCAACGGAGACGGTCTCGCTCCCTCCGGCGACCAGGAGGGTATACCCGTCGGGTTTTGCCTGAGATACTTCTCGAGCGGCGATCGTGCCCGCAGCTCCCGTTTTATTAATGATCACCATGGCTTGACCAAGGAACTCCGGTACAACGCTGGCCACTGTGCGGGCGATAATGTCTGTGCCGCCTCCCGGTGAAAATCCAACGTACACTTTGATGGATTTGGTTGGAAACTCAGCGGCTAATGCTGGTCCCATGAGACCAAAAACCAGCAATGCCGCCAACGCGAAACGGATGATTTTCTTACTGTCCATCATAATCTCCTCCTTTATTGACGGTTTCGTTACAATGTCAGCCCCTCTGCTGACGGCCTACCGTGTTGTACAGTACTCTTGATAGCTAGACTCCCTCTTGCTTCGGACATTCGAATCCTTGATTCGTACTGACCGGCACCACCTGATTTCCCCTATCCCAATCAACCATCTTTTCTTCGACCTTCCCCCGGCAGCCCCCCTTGCTCTTCCTCATCATTACGATCTTTAATCCGGGCAGAGAATCCTAGGCGGAAGGTTATTCGACCGACTTAATTAGGTCTAATACCCTCTGCTCCGTGATCCTTATGTGCTCTTCCATCTTCTCTACGGCACCCGAAATGGACCTTACTTTTAACATTTCTACGACCGCCTGATGCTCTCTCAAAGATTCAGCCCTCCGCTCCTTGAACTCCAGAGTTCTCACACCAGCCAAATCAATAAGGTCACGTATTTCCTCGACGGCAGTTATAAGATATGAATTACCGGTGAGACTGGCAAGGTAAAGGTGGAATTCCCTGTCCGCACGGATAGAGGCTATCGGGTTACCACCCTCCGCTGCCTTTCTGTGCTTGATCAGCAATCCTTCGATGTGATTGAGTGATACGTCTGTCAAGTTAGGGGTTATATGGCGGATGACCGCTGACTCCAAAGCCCTACGGAATTCAAAGAGGTCACGAACGTCCTTTTCAGTCAACGCTCTTAGCTGGAAGCCTTTCCTGGGCAAAAGGGTCAAAAAACCCTTGGAAGCCAGATGTATTAATGCTTCCCGGACAGGAGTCCTAGAAATGACCAGCTCGCTAGCCACACCAGCCTCCGTGTAGACAATCCCAGGCTCAAATTTCTTGGATAGAATGGCTTCCTTTATGGAGGCCAAGGCCATTTCTTTTAAAGAGGGGGGAAGAGGTAACTCACCCAAGTTTGGAGAGTTTGGTGACATGATCAGTTCGATTGAGTATATGAGATATAGTATACGATACCAACCTCGTCGTCCTTGTCAAGAAAAAAAGATCTCGCTTGCTCGACAAGGCTATCCAAAGACCTGCGTTCTCGGCATGCGGAGGTTCCGTGGCGTCGCATGGCGGGGCTTTCGGGATGTGCTGATCCATGATTATTTTGGTGTGGATTTGGCAGCGATGTGGGAGATCACCCAGAAGGATTTGCCCAAATTGAAAGTCAGTATTGAGAAAATCCTGGCGGAAACGGGAAACGACGAATCATAAACGCAATTCCCCGATAGAACAATCCGTTATATATCAACCTTTTCATTCTTATCCCTGGCCACTTTCCTCCTCGGAATCTTTTAACCTTTCATTAACAGAGCACGCTGTCCCCTTTTCCTTCGCCCGATCAAATAAAATCTGGATGCCTTGCTTTTAGATCCAATACAATACCAATAAATTTTGCACATGGGGTGAAAAATTTTCACAATATGAGCTTAAAAGGGATTTGAAGGATTGGGCTGGGCAAGTTGGAGGGAAATTGGAAGGGGGGAAAATCAGAGGTTCAGTGGGAATGTCAATATTTTATGGATGTCCCCCTTTTTACTGCCTACCCTGTCTGCCGACAGGCAGGCGAGAGCTCCGAGATTTTGCCCTTCGGACCGCCCCGGTACACCCATTGGGGTTGGGCTAAAACTTCTCTGTCTCTACCCCTCTATGGATAACTCAAAAAATCCAAAATCAGGTGTGCACTTTTGAAGCTTAAATCCATAAAAACCTGTGCACTTTTAATTCTTAAATGACAAGGATCACTTCAACAGTTGACAGAATGAAATCAATATGTTAAAGTTCTTTCCTCTTTAAAAACATTATAAGAAAAAAGGGGGTGGTGTTATTTGATAGTTAAGTGTGATGATCTCGTTAAAAGTCAAAATTCGATGGCAAAGTAAAAAGCTCCAAATTCAAGGCGCGCAAATCCTGAGGAATGAGGCGTACTTACAGTACGCTGCAGTGACGAAGGATGCAGTGCAACGCAGAAGTTGGACTTTTTACGAAGCCATCAA
>DAOVAK010000720.1 GCA_030671095.1 Deltaproteobacteria bacterium
GCTTCGTCGTCCCGCGAAACGCGGGACTCCTCGCAATGACACTTTAGATATCGCTTCTATATTACTTGCGAACTGGTTGGCTAATGATATGGGTGATTTTAAGGATGCTCTCTTCAGCTAATGGGACTTGGCGTACTTGCCGGTCTTATATAAAGGTTGGTAGAAAACATCATCGCTGAAGCGCCAAAAACGGTTGAGGGCAGAGACCTTTTTTCTTATGAACCACCTGACTGCGTCATGGATAAAGCCCGACTTTTTGTTGAAGGGGCACACATTGACGCATTGATAGCAGTCAATATGGTACATGCCCTGGTCCGTCTTTGCGCCGTTCACGTACCAAAATCGAAAGCATTTCTCTCCATCCAAAGGCCATTTCAACAAGCCAGGATTGGTTGAAGGGGTCCGCGCCTTGTGGGTTCTCTTGCCGTACAGGATTGCCTGCGACGGGCAGTATTCTGCACACTTCTCACAAACATCGCAAAATTCTGTCACACCAAAATCGACAGGCGCCGTCGGTTTTAGGGGAAGATCGGTAAGGACTTTACACAACCTCACCCTGGGCCCGAATTCTGGAGTAATGATCCCACCGAATCGTGCCAGTTGCCCTAACCCTGCGTCCACGGCCAAAGGAATACTCAAGGCCGTATCGTTGCCACATGGGACGGCCTTATAACCAAGAGAGGCAATGAATTTGGCCAGTGACGGAGCCAAGAAGGCCATTTTAGAATAGCCCAGACCAGCTGCAGCACTCGCCTTTGCTGTAGGGGCATGGCTCACGTAATCATAATTCGTCTCTATGGCCATGACCACTGCATATTTGATGGAAGGGGAAAGCATGTTGCCCAGATCTATTTCTTTATGCCCGTAACGTTCCCATCCCAGTTTGTAGACCCAATCCCAGTTAAGCGCCGTTATGCCCACAAGACTCGCACCCAAGAACAAGGCCGTGTCTTTCACCACTTCCGACATCTCACCCGGGTCCTCCACAGGCAGTTTTTCTGGGTTCCAGGGCAACCCAATAAAGCCCGGGCTCCACGGTCCTTCCCAGTCATAAAAACAACCCAGTTTCTCCGTGAGCGGAACGCGCGTCCAATTGCCCGTGTGGCAGTTGGTGGCCATGGCACAGTGGAACCCGGCAATTCGCTGTGCCAGGTCTATTTGTGTATACCCAGGTTCATCCCGAGGGACAGGGCCCTGCTTCCCTATGATCGGGACGAGCGTTTCGAGAAAGTCGTCCTGCCATCCCCCGGGTGGCACGTACCCACGGGATAGCGGCGTCTTCTTCTCACTGTAGCGGGTGAGCGGTTCAACAATATCTTTTTTGTAGGTAGGCTCAGAAAGCCCTTTGATCCCGATGCGCCTGTAATATTCTCCTTTCAGAGAAACAGCAACGGACATAGAATCCTCCTGTAAGAAACATTATAAATTTGCATCCTGCAAGCCTATACAGAGTTCGGTGGCTTGGCCAAGGTGGGTCCTCAGAGAGTGTTGGAGTGTTGGAGTAATGGAGTAACGGAGTAATGGAGAGAAGAACCTCTCCCTTGCCCTAGTCGATTTGAACGCTTACCTCGTTTGCCTCGCAGGGCATATCCAAGATCTCCACGGCCTGTCGGCGCACCGTGCCTTCAAAAGGGGGAAAATTCTCCATATCAGCGCGCGCCCGCTCTCGCTCTTTCGAATTAATGGCTATACGAAGGTCTTCAATGGTATCGAAGGTAAGGCGTGTGATCATGAAGAAATCACCCCCATCAACCCCTCGCTGGATTTCAACATGGCGGATTTTCGGGAATGTCCGGACGATGGGGACATGTTTATCCACATAATACCGCAGGAACGCATCAGGATCTTCGGGTTGTCCCTCGTAGATCACCAGAAACGCCACACTCATCTCCTGCCTCCTCTCTTTATCAGTCCAGGTAATCCTCTAATCTGATTTCTCCCCAGCCAATGGGCCATGCCCGTTCATAGTTTTTCCGTTCCTCCGATCGATAAGGAGCCGGTTTGGTCGCGTTAATACCCCACTTTCCCACGACAGAGGGAATACGTGTCTCTGCGGTGTGTGGAAAGGCCCCTTCCACTGGCGTGGCACTGGGGTCAAAGGGCCAGATGCGGGCATTGT
>DAOVAK010000393.1 GCA_030671095.1 Deltaproteobacteria bacterium
TCGGAGAGGGGAGGGTTGGGGAGGGGGTGATTTTGTTAAGAATCATCTTTTTCAAAGATATTTTATCCACCTTTTGGCCATCCACCAATTGAGGGAACTCCTCCATGACTTCAAGCCGCTCTGGTAGCTTGTGAATGGCCAAACCCTGTCCTTTTAGGAAGGATGACATCTCCTCAAAGGTAAAGTCTTGTCCCTTCACAAGTGTGACACATGCACATGCCCGCTCCCCCATGCCCGGATCAGGGATACCGATAACCACGGCTTGCGTGACCCTGGGGTGGGAAAAGAGAAGGCCCTCGATCTCCTTGGGATAGATATTCTGCCCTCCGCGGACGATCATCTCCTTTCCGAATTCTCGTGGAGTAATGGATCAAAGAAGACAACAACCGGTCTTTCAAATGCCTCCCTTTCTCCAATACTCTCTCCGAGGCGTGGGCTCTACCCTCCGGCCTGTAAGCCCTACGGGCTGGAAGCGGAGCCGGAGGCCAGGGCGGGCCAACACTCCAAGTCATATTTTCATCAGTCTTCTCGCATTGCCCTCGTAGATCTTTTGCCGGCCCTGATCGGAAATAGGAAGGGCATCAACGATCTTAATGGTCTCCCGAATATATCCTGGTCCTTTCTCCGGATCAAAGGGGGAGTCCGATGCGAACAGGACATTGTCCACCCCAAAAAATTCTAGACCGCATACCGTCCCCGTGAAGGAACCGAATAGGGCTGTGTCCGCATAAAACATCTTGAAATACTCCAGGTGAGGCTTTTTGAGATTTTTCAGGACAGAGCTGTAATCCTCGTCTGAAGTGCGGGCACCCAGCTGGTCCCAACCCGGTCCTACACGCCCCTCAAAGTAGGGTACCATTCCCCCCAAATGGTGGGTGATGATCTTGAGGTTCGGAAAGGCGTCAAAATAGCCACCAAAGACGAGACGTGCCATCATGGCACTCGTGTCATAGGGCCACCCGAAGGTCCACCAGATTTCATACTTGGACTTATCCTCCGTGAGATAGTCCGGGAAGTTGGCCCCCCGCGCCGGATGGATCCAGATGGGTAGATCGTAACCAGCCATCTTTTCAAATAAGGGCTTGAATTCGGGGAGGTCCAGGGGCTTTCCCTTGACGTTGGTGAAGAATTGAACGCCAACGGCCTTGAGATCTTTAATTGCCCGGTCTATCTCCTCCAGAGCTGCATCCGGGTTGTTCATGGGCATAGAGGCAATAAATCCGGGAAATCGATCCGGATACTTGGCCACGTATTCGGCCATGCCGTCATTTGCCACCTTGGCAAGGTCCGGTGTGACATCCGGGCCGGCGATTATCTCCAGGGGTGGAGAGGCCAGGCAAATGATCTGCGCATAGTCCTCAAATAGATCCATGCACCGGAAGCGCTCATCCAGGTCATAGAGAACCGGGACGCCTCTGACACGCTTCCCTATGTCCACCAGGTCGGGATTCACCGCCATCATCTTGTCGTAAAAGATCTTCGGAAAAATGTGGTTGAAAATGTCCAGTTTCATTTTCCTCCTCCTTTATGAAATTGCTTGATAATCCCCACAACATATTAGGGCACTAATCAATAAGGGTCTTGAGCCTGTTACTCACTTCAATCAGATGTTGCTCAAGCAATTCAATGGCATCATCTCGTCTTTTCTCTATGATCGCACTCAGAATATCTTCATGGTATCGGACCGCATTTCCTGACATAAGGATACTCTCATCATAACCAGCAGGATCCCCTGTGGTCCCCATGTCAGGCGAGAGCCGACTGAGGAGATTTCTAAGCACTGCGGCAATGGATCCAATAACGATGACAAATACGTGGTTTTTTGAGGCTTTGGCCAGGAGGTTGTGAAATTCGATATTCTCCTCATTGGCCATCAGGTTGTCTTCTATTCTTTTTTGCGCGGCCTTTAGGTTCTGTTTTAGGCTTTCGATATCTGATGCATCAGCATTGTCCATCACATGGTTCAACACCATCTTTTCAATTTCCAATCGGGCTATGGTTAACTCCTCTATGGAGATCTTCTCCATCCGAAATGCGTCTAAAAACAGGTCGCTTATGGTATGGATGATGGTGTCTTTGATTAATGGTCCGCCACTGCCCCCCTTTTGTACGGTAATAAAGCCCGAAAGCTCCAAGATGCGCAGGGCTTCACGGACAGTCTCCCGGCTCACACTGAATTGATGGGCGAGTTCTATTTCGGAGGGGAGTCTGTCACCGGGTTTGAGAACCCCGTCAAAGATTAATCTCTTTATATTTGAGGAGACTTCCTCAAAGGTCCTCTTGCTTTTTATGGGGCTGAACAGATTCTGTTGGGCTTTCATAGTGAACGAAAAATGGCTTGGGGTTTGTCTGACAAACAGACAATCTCAAATCATGACTCCCCCCTGCAAGTCAAGGGAAAAAATGGGCATTTTCATGCCCACTTGTCCTTACCCCTCAATATCACTCACTAAAATGTTGCCTGCCCTTACGGCGCTAAGCTTCAGGCGAAGATCTCATTCAAGAAAAGACGAAGCTGCTCATGAACCGGAAATAATGGGTTTTAGGTGGGGGATAGAGGATCCTGCGCGGCTTCAGCGTCCCTCGAGAGCGCGAGGTCCAACAGATCTTCTTAATTGTGGATGAGTGGCGAATACAGAGCGCCTTTCATGATACTGTACCGCATCGCCAGATCACCAATCATGACGCATGCAAACCGGAGGAATAGCAGACTACCACCGACAATGGCCGCCTCATTTGCCCAAACGAAAAGCGTAATAATGAGGGGTATGATAATCCCAACGGCTACGACCCCAACGTAGAAGTAGACGGAAAAAACCCCCGTTAGAATGCCTTTTATAGATACCCTTGTTGTTTCGAGCGAATGAAGGCAGCCCCACAAAAATATCAGCAATGCCCCTATATAACTCAATAAGGACCACCTCGCCCATACCTCCGCCGCAGTTATGTCATGCCCTGCAATGAGTAGCATCAATTCAGTCGTCTGGCTACCAACCCAGATCCCCGAAACCAGGGATAGCGGCAGCATCATCGAGGAATTCCACATGGGAAGCGCCCTCACAACATTCATGGTAGAAAAACCATGGGTGATCAAAAGAATACAGAGGATCCCCATGATCACCTTAAGGGCCGAGCTATCCCCTGACCATGGCACACCCGAAACAACAACGGGGAGGACCTGAAAAAAACCAATCACAGCGAAAAGAAGAACGACCCACATCCCACGGGAAATTTCTGAGCTTGCCGGCCGAAGGAAGATTCGCCAAGTTCTCAGCGGTTTTCCAAGAAAGCCCAAATGAACGAAACCACCCAATACCAACGACACGAGCCACCCCATTAACCAGCCAGGCCTGAAGTTCAAAAAAATTGAGACGAAATAGATACCGGCGCCTATTTCCGAGAAAAAAAATGCCAGCCACAGTAAGACACCCTTCCCCTCTATCCATTCCTCCTGAGGGGTATGTTTGACCATCCATTCATAGCCCATGAGTCTTGAAGTCTTCATTAATCGCAACCCCCCTTTGCTATGCCTTATAGACTTTCAGGGCCACTGAGGTCTCAATGTTCCCCGTCACCGGATCATAGTGCCTCAGGTAGGTAGGTAGCAGTTTGCAGAAATTGCTTCCCTTTCCTTTGCTAATGGGCCGCCCATCTGCCCAGAGGCCCCCTTGCCCGGCGACCCCTAAGGTCCTGGGATGCTGTCCCTGCATGCATTTGAGAACGCCTTTCTCTTTCGCCCCATATCGGTTTTCCAGCCAGATCACATCCCCGTCCTTGAGCCCTCTCTCCGCGGCAACATCCGTATTTATCGTGATCGTATAGGTATAGGGGCACAACTGGCTGACTTCATGAACCAAAGGATTTTGATACGTGGTGTTGTTGGTA
>DAOVAK010000612.1 GCA_030671095.1 Deltaproteobacteria bacterium
ATAAGGTATCATGAGGAAATAACCTAAAAGCGTGATCATGAGAGGTGCGGTACTGTTATAGGCCCCGCCATCCGCGTGAGCCCAAAATTGCTGCGCAAGGATCGTTCCATCCTTTTTTACGCCTGTCTTAACCCGTATATAAACAGGGTGTCTTTGTCTGGTGGCGATAAAAACCTCCTCCCTTTCGTATACGAATTTCACCGGTCTTCCAAGCTTCATCGCGAACCAGCATGCACAGAAGTCCTTTGCATACATATCTATCTTTCCGCCAAAGCCTCCACCAACCTTTGGCTTGATGACACGAATTTTGCTCTCCGGAACAAGAAGTGTCGTCGATAGATTTCTTCTCAAGAAAAATGGTATCTGGGTTGAAGACCATATAATCAGCTCGCCCTTCAGGGAATCGTACTGAGCAACGGCCGCATGGGGCTCAAGGGGAGCATGGTTTACGGGCTGAGAATAGAAGCTATCTTCGAAGACGAAGTCGCTTTCCTTAAACCCCCCTTCCACATCTCCGAATTCCTTTTTGAGGGATACGGAAATGTTCCCTGGTACGTCATCATGGACTAAAGGCGCCCCTTCCTCGATTGCCTCCTTAGGATCAAACACGGCAGGGAGTTCTTCGTAGTCCACCCTTATGAGTTCTAAGGCCTCCTCCGCTATCTCAGGATCAATGGCACAGATTGCAGCCACCTCATCGCCCATAAAGCGCACCTTCTCTTTGGCCAAAGCGTACTCATCTTGTGCCTTTGGTACAATCCCATATTTTCGATCAGGGATATCTTTGCCTGTCATCACACCCTTTACACCAGCGAGCCTCTCGGCCTTCGAGGTGTCAATATGGAGAATCCTCGCATGGGACAAGGGACTCCTCAGAATCTTTCCATAGAGCATTCCCGGAAGGATCAGATCATCGGTAAACTGGGCAACACCCGTGACCTTGGCCGCTGCATCCAGCATAGGCATTCTGGTGCCTACAACATCCAATTCTCTTTCCATCTATTCCTCCTTCTCGGTCTGGTTGGCGACACTCAACACCGCTTCGACGATTTTCTTGTAGCCGGTGCAACGGCAAAGGTTGCCAGCCATCTTCTTCTTTATGTTTTCTTCTGTGGGCCTTTTTTCTTCATCCAGTATTGCCTTGGCAGTTAAGATCATGCCCGGGGTACAGAATCCGCACTGAACTGCCCCATTTGCCACAAAAGCCCTCTGGAGTGGATGGAGGTCTCCTTCTTGGCTCAAACCTTCTATGGTCGTTATCTCCTTGCCAACAGCATCCATAGCAAGGGTTATGCAGGAGAGATAAGCCTCCCCATCGATGAGCACAGTACACGCTCCACAGGCACCCAAATCACATCCCCTCTTGGTGCCCATCAGCCCCAATTGATCCCTCAAAACCTCAAGAAGCGTCTGATTGGGGGAGACAAGAACTTCGTGAATATCCCCGTTTATGTTCAACTCAATAACACGCTTCATCTCCTTGTCCTCCTCACTGCCTCTTTCAATCCGCTTTTCAGTAATAGCCCCATTATCTTCCTCTTGTATGAGGGTGAGTATATAGATGTCTTAACCGGGATCGCCTCTTTAGAGGCGAGACCAACCACTTCATCCAATGTCTCCTCACTGAGGTCTTTTCCCCTCAAGAAATTCTCGACATTCTTAGCCCTTACAGGTCTCCGATCAACAGCGGTGAAAGAAACCCTAACCTCTTTTTTCTCCATTGATGCCCACAGAGCCATTCCTACGATTGGAAAATCAATGCTTTCACGATTTGCGGACTTCACATAAATGGAAAATCCGCTCACTGCCTCCCCTGGAATGGTAACTTCAGTCAGGATCTCTCCCCCTTTTAGATGAAGAGGAGCCTTCCCATCTCCTGAGAAGAGATCTTCCAGAGAAGTTTCCCTCACACCCGTATTGCTTTCCAACCTAACTCTGGCATTCAATATCAGGAGAGCGGGAGCCACATCACCAGAATAAGTCGAATAACATATCCCCTTCTTATTTACCACATGGCAGATCTCTCCACCGGCTTTAGAGCAGGGCTGCTTCGAAGTTCGCCACCATTGGGATTGATTAAAGTACTTACACCGATTTTGCTGACATATGTTCCCTCCGATTGTCCCCATACACTGATGATGGTATGAACCCACAGAAGAAGCAGCTAATGTAAGGACAGGGAGCTTCTCTCTTATGAGTGGGTTTCCATATATACTCTTCAGGGAGGCAAGGGCACCAATCCCTATGGCACCATTCTTCTTTTCGATAAAGTTCAAATGAGATATCCTTTTGATATTCACAATAACAGAGGGCACCTCAACCCGATGCTTCATGTTAACCAATAGATCAGTTCCCCCCGCGAGTATTTTGGCCTTCGGATCATCAAGCAAAATAGACGAGGCCTCCTTGATGTTCTTCGGTTCCACATAGTCAAATTTCGGCAATCTCACAGGCTTCCTCCCATCTGCGAAGATTTGGCAACACGCCAAAGTGCTGATTTTTCACTGCAAGGACGATCAACAGTGATGATTTCGTAAAAAGTCAAAATTCGATGGCAAAGTAAAAAGCTCCAAATTCAAGGCGCGCAATTCCTGAGGAATGAGGCGTACTTACAGTACGCTGCAGTGA
>DAOVAK010000307.1 GCA_030671095.1 Deltaproteobacteria bacterium
TAAAGCAAGACTTCCAAGTCTCCCAGTGGGTAGGAGACGCAGGAATGGACGTAACCAAATTGCCTGTCCGATTTTCGGAGCAGTGCCCCGGCCGGCTGAAACACCTTTCCCGACAGGATCTTGACCCTGCACATGCTACACTCCCCGGACCGACAGAGAGAAGGAACCGCCATCCCCTGTTTCTCAAAAGCGACTATCAGGGGCTCATCGGCTCGTACCTTCAGCGAGCTTCCCCCCTTTACTTGCACCTTGAACACGTCCTCAGCCTTCACCTCCCGGGGCCAACCAGGAGAGTCGCAGATATTGAGTGGCGCGCCATAGACCTCTTTTCTCACTCTCCTGCTCGGGATGCCCAGCGCTTCTAACTCAGCCATACAGAAGTCGTACATGCCCGGTGGCCCACACAGGTAGAACGTCTTTCCAGATAGATCAGCCAGCGGTTTCTTAATGAGTTGACCCGTGATCAAGCCACTGAGGCCATCGTATCCCGGTGAAGGCGCTTCGATGACGGGCAAGTAGTGAATATTTTCAAACCGCTCAGAGAATGTCTTTAAGTGGTCATGAAAAATCACATCGTCAAGGTTCTTGTTCCCATGGAAGAGATAAATGATTCGATCCAGGCCACACTCCACCACTTCACGGATCATGCTCATGAAGGGAGTGACGCCGCTTCCCCCTGCAAGACAAACCATGGTTCTGTCATGGAATAGGGGGTTATGATAGAAATGCCCCGCAGGTCCTGAGCTTTCAAGAACTTCTCCTTTCTTGAGTTCATCGAGCAGATAGTTGGATACCAGTCCCCCTTCAACCCGTCGTATGGTGATATCATAATATCCGGTCTGATTAGGTGGTGAAGAGATGCTGTATGGGCGACTGGTTCGGATGTTCCCTATCTCAAGGAAGAGTGCAATATATTGCCCCGCCAGGAAGGGGGGGAGGTAGTGATCTTCAGAGACCAATCGGAGGGTCTTGGTTGAGGCACTTTCTTCAATGATGTCTGAAACCCGAAGTCTCAGTCGTGGTGGATGCAAGCGATGAATGTACTGGTCCGGCGAGTCCTTGTGCGCACTATAGTCCACCCCATATTTTCTGCTTATTTCGATCTCCTCAAGGATCTCATCGTAGCCATCAAAATCTTGAAAAATCTTCTTTGCCATGGTGTCCCCCTATTCTGCACCTAGGTTTCGCAGGATTGATTTGGCTGCCGACACACCTGCGTGCAACGTGGGCTGAAATCCACCGTCCCCAGTCCAGCCGCTGGCAAAGTAGAGGCCCTGGATAGGGGAGTAGCGCCCTGGCTGGAAGAACATGGAATCCTTGGTGTATTGCTCATATCCGTAGATGGCCCCACTGGGATGGCCAAGATAGCGCATGTGCGTCAGGGGTGTGGCCACTTCAAGCTCTTCCATATGTTTCCTTATGTCTGGGAAAAAATCCTCCACCCGGCGCAACATGGCCTCGGCGCATCGGTGCTTCACACGGAAGTACTCTGTCGGGGGTACGCGTAGCCAAGGCTCGCCATATTTCAGGGTCACCATGTTCAGTTGACACGTCCCCGGAGGAGAGAAATCAGGATCAGCCACATCATAACAGCTGAAAGCCACGGCCTCGTCTACGATATCCAGATTCCACATGCGATCAAGATTTCCATCAGAGATGTCCGTATTGGTGAGCAGGAAGTTTGTAGTTTCTGTAATACCCACATCAGCGGGTTCACAATCCAATCCTGCGAACATGGTAAAGGCGGAGGGACTGAGTGTGCGCCCCCTCATTTCCGTGAGGACGTTGTTGGGGACGTGCTCTCCATCAATGAGCTGGACATATGTGGAGACCTGGGATGCATTGGAAACCACATACTTGGCCTGTATACGATCTCCATGTTCTGTAATCACGCCCCGGACAGCGCCATGCTCCACAAGGATCTTTTTCGCGCCACAATTGAAGCGGACTGTACCGCCATGGGAGAGGAATTTATTCGCAATGGCATTAGAGAGGGCCTGAGAGCCTCCTCTAATGTGATACGGTTTGAACTCTATGTACATAAAAAGGAGCATGGCCAGATAGGCGAAGGAGATGCGCGTGGGCGGCAGTCCCAGATATCCCCAGTATACAGAGATGATGGCCTTTGTCAGGGGGTCGGAAAATAGCGCGTCCAGCACGTCCTTCGCAGGCTTGAACGCATACGCATAAAGGACTGGGAATTTTTCGCGGGAGGGATTGGGATCTTTGAAATAAAAGGCGGCCAACATCTGGTTGGCATAATCATAAGCGAGATCAAAGAATTTCTTGATACCCTCCTTTTCATGAGGAAACTTCTCTTGAAGCTCCGATATAACCTGGTCTTTGTCGGTCTTCAGGGTGACCCTGAATCCGTCGGGCATCATCACATTAAAGAGGTCGGACAACTCCACAAACTCCAGATCACCAAGGACCCCGAGGTCAGTCAATAACAACCTGACAGGGCCGGGTCTATCGGGCGTGCCCATCCCACTGAGCTGGTGCAGTGCCACCTCAAACTCAAACCGTCCTCGACAAAAGCTTGTGGCACATCCACCCGGAATATTGTGTCGCTCCAACAGCAGCACATTGAGACCCTTTTGGGCCAAGGCCGCAGATGCGGTAAGGCCCCCATTACCAGCTCCAATAACTACAGCATCATACGCTTCCATAAGGCCCCCTATTCCTCCTTCTTGGTCCTTTCCATTTCCATCTCCTTTAGCTTTCTTCTCATGACCTTCCCCACCGTGCTTTTGGGAAGATCATCCTTGAACTCCACCAGCTTAGGCACTTTGTAGGCAGCCAGTTTTTCTCTGCAAAATGCGATCACCTCATCCTCTGTGAGGGTTTCACCCGCCTTTGTGACGATAAAGGCCTTGACCGTTTCACCGCGATAAGGATCAGGGATGCCTACCGCACAAGCCTCCTGTATTTTCGGATGCTCAAAGAGGACCTCGTCGATCTCTCTCGGGTAGATGTTGTATCCACCGGCAATGATCATTTCTTTCTTGCGGTCCGAGATAAACAGATATCCCTCGTCATCCATGTACCCGATATCCCCCGTGTAGAACCACCCATCCCTAATGGCATTGGCGGTCTCCTCCGGATTCTTGTAATATCCCTGGGTGAGCTGGGGGCCTTTGAGTAGAATCTCTCCGGACTCTCCGAGGGGCATTTCCTTTGTGCCTGTTTCAACATCCACGATTCGGCAGTCCGTATCCGTTACCGGCAGACCCACACGACCCACCGTGGTTTTTCCCCCCCACGGATTGGCATGGGAGAGCGGAGAAGTCTCTGTCAGGCCATAGCACTCGACGATCGTTGATCCCGCAACCTTTTCCCATTCTCGGATGGTCTCTACTGCAAGGGGTGCGGCGGCCGAGACTGTCCATTTTATGCAGGAAAAGTCCGTCTTTGAGAAGTGAGGATGATTCAGGACGCCTACAAAGATGGTGGGAACGCAGGTGAAAATATTAGGTCTGAACTTCTGGGTCATCTCCAGGATACCACCTGCTTCAGGACGGGGAACCAGAATAACTTCAAATCCCCTAAATATGCAGTGGTTCATCACCACGGTGAATCCTGCAACATGGAAGATGGGGAAGATGCCGAGCATGCTCTCTTTGCCATCTTCTGCATCGTAGAACCATCCCTTTAACTGCTGCACATTGATGCTGATGTTGGCGTGCGTGAGCATCACACCCTTTGAGACACCCGTTGTGCCGCCCGTATAGAGCAGGGTGGCCAGGTCATCGAACAGGACCTCCCTCTGCGGCGGGGTCGGAGGATATGTCTTCACGAGATCCAGGAAATCGTGGACGCCCTCACTCGGATTCGTCTTCCTGTGCATGTCCTTTTTGACAAATGGAAAGAGCTGTTTTTTGGGAAAGGGCAAATAATCACGAATGTGGCAGGCGATGACCGTCTCCACGGCTGTCTTTTCTTTCAACTTGAGGATCCTGGGGACAAGGAGGTCCAAGGATATGGCCATCTTGGAGTCAGAGTCGTTGAGCTGGTACTCCAGTTCACTCTCTGTATAGAGGGGGTTGTGCATGACCACCACGGCCCCAAGCTTGAGGACGGCCTGGCAAGCGATCACCCCCTGAGGGATGCTGGGGAGCAGAATAGCCACCTTGTCTCCCTTTTGGATGCCCAGGTCGGCCAGGGCCCCAGCAAAACGATTGACCAGTTCGTCCAGCTGCCGGTAACTAATTCTCTTTCCCATCATGACCAGGGCCGTATTGTCAGGGAAGTTCCTTGCTGACCTCTCCAGGGCCTCCGGCATGGTGATTTTTTCATAATCGATGCTGGGAGGAACCGCCGGGGCATAGGCCTTGTGCCAGATCCTCTGTTCCATCGCTCTCCCTCCTTCTTAAGAAATTGGTAACGTTCAAAAGTGTTGGCATTTGCTGTTATCTAGTCGGAGGCAATGCCGGTCTCCGAAAGGTGATATCTCAGAAAAAATTCCACCCAAACTCCGCAGTGGTCTGATCTTTGAGGCTTTACGCCCATTAACTAAT
>DAOVAK010000414.1 GCA_030671095.1 Deltaproteobacteria bacterium
CGTCAACAGAATGATCAACATAAATAGCGCTCTCCGAGGCGTAGGCTCTACGAGCCGGAGGCCAGGGCGGGCTTGACATTAATCCGCCTCAGGCGAATAAATGTTAAGATCTTCGCTTATGAAGACTCCTAGTGTCCCGTATCATATATTCCTGTAGCAGGGGTTGTCATGTGAGAAGGTCAAGGAGACGATCCAATTCCTCATCGGAATAAAAATAGATAACGATGCTTCCCTGCCTGCCGCTCTTCCTGATATCCACTTTCGTTCCCAAAGATCTCTTGAGGCTATCTGCGAGGGTTTTGAAATAATATGCATCTTCCGCCTTTATGGTTTTTTTACGCTTCGGGCCTTTGCTCTTCTTTTTCACCAGTTCTTCCACCTGGCGAACAGAAAGGGCCTTCTTGATGATCAGATCCCGTAGCTTCTTTTGCTCTGCGCTTCCCTTTACTCCAGCCAAGACACGGGCATGCCCCATGCTCAGGCGATCATTGATGATATCGTCTTGAAGCGCGTTGGGAAGGTTCAGGAGCCTTAAAAGGTTCGTGACGGTGGACCGGTCCTTACTCAATCTCTTGGCAAGCGCCTCTTGGGTCCTCTTGGTGTCCCCCAACCATCTCTTGTAGGCGTGGGCCTCCTCTATGGGATTCAGGTCCTTTCTATGAATGTTTTCTACGAGGGCCAGTTCCAGTGACTCCAGTGGCGTGGTCTCGCGAACCACGACAGGGACCCTCTCCAGTCTCGCCTTTTGTGCCGCACGCCAGCGGCGCTCACCGGCTATGAGGCGATACCCTTCTCCCGTCTTGCTTACCAGGAGGGGTGTAAGGATCCCCTTCTCTTTCACGGACTTGACCAGTTCCTCGAATTCAGGACCGCCAAATTTTTGGCGAGGTTGGAGGGGGTTGGGCTCAATATTCTCAACAGGACACTGAAAGAATTCTCCTTCCTCCGCACCCAATCTATTTGCCTCAGGGATCAGTGCTGACAGTCCCCTGCCAAGGGCCTTACGCTTCGTCATTTCTTCCCTCTTCTCGCTTAACAAGTTCTCTTGCCAGTGCCAGGTAACTCTGAGCGCCTCTGGACTTGACGTCATAGAGAAGTGCCGGCTTCCCGTGACTTGGGGCCTCACTTAAACGAACATTGCGCGGAATAATGGTCTCAAATACATTCTTTTTGAAATGTCCCCGCACCTCCTCCGCCACCTGAACCGAGAGGTTATTGCGGGTGTCATACATCGTTAGCAGGATTCCAGCCACATCCAGAGTCGGATTGAGCCTCTTTCTCACGGCCCAGATGGTTTTCAACAGTTGTGTCAATCCCTCGAGGGGATAGTACTCGCACTGTAGGGGAATCAGGACCGAGTCTGAGGCTGTCAGAGCATTCACTGTCAGAAACCCGAGTGAAGGGGGACAATCCAGAAGGATATAGTCATATCTTGCTTTTAAGGAAAGGAGCCTTTTCCTGAGTCGATACTCCCTCTCATCGGCAGAGACCATCTCCACCTCTGCCCCAATGAGATCCGCCGTAGCCCCGATCAGGTTCAGGCCTGCCAATTCAGTATCAACGATAACCCCGTCTACCGCTGCAGAGCCGAGCATGAATTCATAGAGGCCCTCTTCCAAACTGGATTTGTCGAATCCCAATCCTGTGGTGGCATTACCCTGGGGGTCGCAGTCCACAAGAAGACAGGACCTCTCGGCTGCTGCGAGGGAAGCGGACAGATTCACGGCGGTGGTGGTCTTTCCCACGCCTCCCTTTTGATTTGCAATGGCGATAATTTGCCCCATAAGGCAGATGCGATCTACTTAGAAAGATTGACTTTTCTTTGGGCTCGATTGATTGCCGACCTTCGGCAACCACATGCCGTAGCCATCTGGTTTTGAAACAAGCAGATAGCACAATCCCCCATCTTTGAAAAGCAAAATAAATGTTTCACGTGAAACATTTATCTCCTGCCAGGTTATTGGAAAACCCATGTTTCACGTGAAACATTTTACTTTAGACACGGTGTTGAGGCGCGACACCTCCGCACATAACCTGTTGATTTAATTAATAAAACTTCCCGCTCAGCTTTAAGGCTTGCGAAGAGAACACAAAAAACATTAGCATTGATTGCATGCTGATTCTATGCCACGAGCTTATTTTGACAGCACCATATTTGTTAAATTGTGGTATTCTTGGTTAATTTAAGAAAAATTTATACATATTAAGGATTTTGAGGGGAGCAGATGACCATGGAAAGGATCGGGCTTGATCACGGCAGTGGAGGTGAAACCTCCCACGACCTTGTTAAGGATATATTTTTGAGTCGTCTAGATAATGACTATCTAAGACCGCTGGATGACAGTGCCGTCTTAGATCTCCCTGCCTGCACCCTGGCGATGACCACCGATAGTTATGTTGTGGATCCCATCTTCTTTCCTGGGGGCAACATTGGCAGTCTTGCGGTTCACGGAACCGTCAATGACCTTTCCATGCAAGGCGCCCGGCCCCTCTATCTGACCCTTGGTCTGATTTTGGAAGAGGGCCTTCCCATGCAAGACCTCACTAAAATCATCGATTCAATGGCTGATGCCGCCCATGAGGCGAAAGTCTCTATCGTGGCTGGTGATACCAAGGTGGTGCCAAAAGGGGGTGTGGATAAAGTATTTATCAACACATCCGGGATCGGATTGATCCCCGACGGTGTGGATGTTTCGGGACACAACGCGCGTCCCGGAGACGTAGTGGTCATTAACGGCCATATTGGTGATCACGGCATGGCCATACTTTCCAAGCGTGAAGGACTCAATTTTGAGTCCCCACTCATTAGCGACTCAGCCCCACTCAACGCATTGGTATCCTCCATGCTCGAGGTTAGCGATGAGATCCATGTGTTAAGGGATCCCACGCGGGGCGGGGTAGCCACGGCCCTGAATGAGGTGGCCGCAGGTTCTGGTGTGGGCATTCATCTTTTTGAGGAGCATATCCCCGTCAGTCCCTCTGTTGCAGGCGCCTGTGAGATACTTGGGCTGGATCCCCTTTATGTGGCCAACGAGGGCAAATGCCTGGTGATTGTCTCTAAAGAGGGCGTTGAGAAGGTCCTCAGGACCATGAGGAAGAATAATTATGGGAAGGGCTCTATAATAATGGGTGAAGTGACGACAGAGAATCCAGGAAGGGTCCTTTTGAAAACAAAAATCGGTGGAACGCGTATTCTTTCCATGCTGACCGGAGAACAGTTACCCAGGATCTGTTAATTCCAAAGACAACCCGATCAGTCTATCGAGGAGTTGGGATAGGGAGAGGCCGGCTGTCTTGGCCGCAAGGGGCACGAGGCTCGTCTCAGTCATACCCGGTATCGTGTTTGTCTCCAGCACATAGATATCTTCCCCATCAACGATCATGTCCGTCCTGCTCCATACTTGGCAGCCTAAGGCCTGATGAGCCATTTTGGCGCATGTCTGAGCCTTCCCGGTCTGCTCTTCGGGAAGGGGTGCGGGGCAGATTTCCTTTGTTGCGCCTGGTCTGTACTTGGCCTCATAGTCGAAAAAAGTATATTCAGGATTCGGAACGATCTCAATGAGAGGAAGGGCCTCCAGGCTCTTGTTTCCCAGGACAGCGCAGGTGACCTCCCTACCCTTGATATACCTTTCCACGAGAACCTCTTGATCAAATTGGAAGGCAGACTCGAGTCCTTTTGAGAGCTCCTCTTTTGAATGGCAAATGGACATGCCCAGACTTGATCCTTCAGCCACAGGCTTCACAACTGT
>DAOVAK010000229.1 GCA_030671095.1 Deltaproteobacteria bacterium
TTCTTCTTTCGGATAGCCATACAAAGGCAAGCGCCGTGGGAATGGCAGCCACATAAGAAGTTCTGGACTGGGTGTAAATGAGGGGGACAGCAGAAAGGAGCGCCAAGAGACCATAAAGGAGTTGGCCGCGGAAAGAGTTGGACGCCAGAAGTAATCCCAGAGCGATAGAGAACATAAAGACCAGGTATCCGCCAAAGGTGTTGGGTTCTCCCACTTCACCTTCAAATGGCGCCGAGACTCTACCGCCGCCAGGAATCTGGGCTATTCCTATGATAGAAACAATGGCACAGGTGATGAGCATCGCCCACAGATAATTCCGAATCTGCTTTTTGCTCTCAAGATGGTTGGCGACCATGAAATAGATGATCATGTATTCAAAATACTTTAGGACAAAGAAGAAGCCCGTCTTTAGGCTCACTGTTCCAAACATGGCCCCTAGCAGAGTGGAAATGAGACAAATGATAATGTAATAGGCGATTGGTCTGTTGAGTGGAGTCTTAAGGAACAAGCCCAGCTCCTTCTTGATAGACATCTTTGCCAGCCAGCTCATCCCTATTATCACAATAAGGAAATCATCAAGCCTCAGTGTCACACCACGGCCGAGAGCCGCGCCTTCAGTGGTTCCCACAACGAACTCCGGACTCAGAAGCATGGAAAATATGAGGATGTAAAGGGCGATATCTGTGCTGGCGAAGCCGACAATGAAGATGACCATGCCAGCCGTTAGCGCGAAGGTCTGGAAGGTGGAAAGCACGGGTATCATGAAGGCAAACGCAATGAGTACGAGTAGCAGAAGAATGAGTGGCAGAAGGAGTTGAAGGGTGGTTTGGCCGCTGATGTTGAAGTATTCTGTTATTGGCTTGTTTCTCAAATGTCTTTCTCCGGAAGGCCCCTTTTCTATGGCAAGAAGATTTTGAGAGTTGCTTAGTGCTTCGATTCGCAAATACGGTAACGTATATCAACGTAGTGAGATTCGGGCAATTGCTCACTCAGCACTAAGTCCCGAGTAAATAAATTCGTTATCGAATCTCTGAATCGAGGGACTTAGGAAGGAAGGAATTTATCTCTGTACGATCTGACTCTGAATACCCTTTGACTTTAGATCATGGTCTTGCTGCTCTGCTCCCTCTTTTGTTATGAAAGCACCCACATAGAGTCGGGATTCTCCATCCTCGCCCTTTATGACATATGGAAAATATCCAATCCTTTGAAGTGACAAAATCCTATTCTCAAGCTCTCTTGACTGCGTATAAGAGCCTATAAGATTCGCATAGGCCGTTTTCTTGACCGTGCCCTCTTTTAGCCTGTGACGCTCTTTAAACTTCTCCGCCTTCTCACGATCCTGGAAATGTCCTGTAAACACCCGAAACCATATCCCCTTTTCATGGAAATCAACTTTGGAACAATAGGGGGATAGGCCCTTTTTGCTATATAGGGAAATTGCCCTTTTTGCCCGCTCCAGGGTTCGGAACGACCCCAGGTAGAGGGAATAGGGGTGTGAGAGGGTTTTTTTCGCAATCACTGGCCTCTTGCTTTGGACGGAGATGGTTTCGGGTTTTCTCTCAGTGGGTGTCTTAGAAATACCCTTGTTGGCTGGGGTCACACTTTCGGCCTCAGGTTTCTTCTCAGATACCAAAGTCTTCGGTTTGGGGCTGATTCTCTCTGGTTTTCTTAACAACACCGTCTTTGAGGTACTTTCTTTGACCAAAGGCTTCTTGTGATCCGCTACACGTTTTGTCACGGGTGGAGTCTTAGGGACAGGCTTTTTGACCTGAGACTCCGCCTTTGCCTTGGAAACCATTCGCTTCGGCTGCTCGGAGACGGTCTTTGGTTTACCCTGAATGGCCCTCTTTTGGGGCCCCTTTCTCCTATCCGCTGATCTCACTCTTTCCTTTCTGATCGATGTTCCCGTATCTGGCGGTTTGAAAGGATCTATGACGCCGCTCTGCCAGAGGACACCGCCAGTGAGCAACGCCATGGCCACCAACATAAGGGCCAATTTCCGCTTGCTCAGCTTCTTTGCACCCTTCTTTTGGAGCCCTTCTGCCTTTTCTCCTGCAGGGATCTTCTGCTGCTCTTTCGTCTTGCGTTCCCATTTCTTGCCTATATTGCCTATAAATGAAAAAAGATTTCGCCTCTCGGCCCTTTTCTTGTGCTTCTCCTCTTCACCATATGCATAGTAGGTGCTGTAGTACTTATAATCCTGGAAATCGGGACTCACCTCTGGCCTCATGCCATTGAGCACTACGCCCATAATATTGCACTTGACTTGCTGTAATTGGGCGGTGGATCTTCTTAACAGCCCCCTGGATACGGTACCCACACGATATACCAAGAGCACCCCATCCACCTTTGTCCCTAGGATAGCCGCGTCGGCCGTGGAGAGAATTGGCGTGGAATCGAATAACATAATATCATATTCTTTTTTTGCCTCTTCCATGAAAGCCGTCAGACGCTCAGATTCTATCAACTCGGCAGGGTTAGGCGGTATGGGTCCGCTCGTGATGAGGTGCAGGTTGTCCAGACCGGGTGTCATCATAACCTCATCTGTGCTCATCTGCCCCATGATGATATCTGTGACCGTTTTGACCGTGTCACGCCAGGGATAATTCCCCATCAAGATATCCGTTAGTCCGGGCGTCATCTCCACGCCAAACACTCTATCGATGGCGGGCTTTCTTAAATCAGAGCCAACAAGTAGCACCTTCATTCCGGCCTGAGCTATGGTGACGGCCAAATTTACAGCGACCAGGGTCTTTCCCTCTTCAGGAGAAGTGCTGACAATACCAATAGTCTCTATTTTTTTCTCCGCCTCTTTAAACTGAATATTGGTCCTGAGCGCCCGAAAACTCTCTGCCATCATTGACTTGGGAACAAAATGGGATACGAGATAGACCAACTGCTTTTCTGTGGACTCTTTGATCCCCTCTGGGTACTTTTCTTTTAATCCATCCCTTATATCCCTGGCATCTGCCTGGGGGACGATACCCAGAACCTGAGTCCCAAGGGTCTCCTCCACGTCTTCTATGGCGCCCAGCGAGGTATCAAAAGTTTCCACCACAAAGCCTATGACTATACCCAGAACCAGGCCGATAATAATGCCCACGGCTCCGGTGGCGACCGTCTTTGGCGGGTTGATAGGAGCGGTTGGGGGGAGGGCGGGTTTGACAATAGTGATTTCCTCTGGTTTCTCAGCCTGTCTGATCAATGCCTCCTGATTTTTTCGCTCCAGAAGGGCAGTCATGTCATTGTATGAATTAACCCTTCTGTTCAGGCGGTCAAACTCCAGCTTTTTCTCCATCAAGACCCGGGTCTTCCTGTCCACTTTTTCCAGCTCTTTCCTTAAATCGATCTCTTTCTTCTCTAATCCAGTGATCTGAAGCTGAAGGAGAATCGCCATTTTTCGTGCATTTTCAATGATTTTGCGGCCGATTGCCACCACTTCAGGATGTCGGGGGGTAAAATCTTCCAGCAATGTGTCTTTTTTGAGCAGGAGGCCTACCAAAGCGTCGTTTGTGCCCTGATACTGGGCAGTGGCCCTTGTTGAAAAAAAGTCATGACCTGAACCGTATGGACCCTCTATAAATTGGCTCAACCGCAGGCGTATGCCTTCCAGTTCCCCTTTATCTTCCTGGACCTGTCTGATGCCATTCTCGATTTCTTGGGCCCTTGCCAGGAGGACTTCGCTTTGAAGGTCGAGGGAAATGAGCTGATTTTTTTGCCTAAATCTGTTGAACTCCTCTTCAGATTTCCGGAGCTTCTCTCGCACCGCCCTGAGTTGCTCCCGAATGTATTTCAGTGCCTCTGTCGTGCGCTTCATCTGTCGTTCAGCATGCAGTTCTTTATACGTCAGGGCAATGGTGTTGGCGAGCCTTTGAGCGAAGACAGCGCGACTATCCGTTACCTTAATGTGGAGGATATTTGTTAGATTCTCCCTTTCCACCTCAACTTTGGACTCAAGGCCTTCTGCGATGCGGGCTACGTTCTGTTTCAACTCCCCGCCTTTTTTCCCTTTCCGCTGGATGATCCCCAATTTTTCGGCCACTTTTTGGAAAACGGGATAGCTCTTGATAACCGTGATTTGGGTCTCGATGTCATCACCGCCGGACCAGGTAATCGTCCTGGCATAAAGCCCTTCCACAGTGGTCTCTTTTTCAAACTTTATACTGCAGATGGCGGTATAGAGGGGATCAGGGGCCCTCAGGATGGCAAAAGAGGTGCTAAAAAGACCTAAAACAATGGTGACAAAAATGACGACGAATTTCCTCTTTTTCAGGATGCGCCAATATTCTCTGAGATTTATATCGTACTGTGCCAAAAGAAATCCTTGCCCTGTCTGTCGTTATCTCTAATCGAATCTATGAAAATGAAAGGTTTGTCCCTTGAAACCAGGGGAATAGAGAGCGGGATGCCTTATCTCACCAAGACCCCAGACCCTTCAGCCGTATAGATCGCATGAAACCGACCCGGATACAGGAGCAGCTCAAGCAGTGGCTTCGTATTCTTGACCCAATCATTGATATCCCCTATCAGCATACGGGGAACATAAACCAGGTCTCCATCCTGAAGCCGTATGTTCTGGCCCAAGTCCGCCCTCCTCAGCATTGCCTTCACGTCCGACATCATCACAAGAGGTTCTTTGCCCTGTTCATATCCTCTGACAATCAGGGTGTTTTCCTCCTTGGCCAGCCGGGTAATACTGCCGGCCAGAGAGAGGGCGGCCAACAGATCCTGGGCATCCTTGAGGGGATAGATTCCCTGCTTCACCACCTCTCCCATCACGTATACCCGTTCACCAAACTCTGGCAATTCAGGAATATCAACCGTATCTCCATCGTCGATGATCACATTCTGGCTCAGGTCGCCTCTCTCAATAAGGTCGAAGAGATTAATGACATAGGTACGTCCTCCCCTGATGAGCCTTGTGCTCTTTATGTCCGCATCCACTGTGTAACCCCCCGCCTGACCTATCAGATCCAAAAGCGTCGTCTTTCCTTCCAGATAGATCGTGCCACTGGCCGCCTGAGTGATTTGCCGCGCCCTCAAGGCGGCAAACTCCCCTATGACCGTAGCCTTCTTGCTTTTGAATTCCTTGACCAGGATGTCTATCCTGGGCTTTCTTATGTAGCTGGATAACTTCCTGGTCAGAATCCGGTCCAGTTCACTGGGGGTGAGCCCTATGGCCTTCAGGTCGTCGATGAATGAATAGGAAATCCTCCCCCTGCTATTTACCGTAACCGTTGTCATCCTCACCTTATCGCCAATGTGGGAATTGATCTCCAGGACATCAAGAGGACCAATACGGTATTCCGGCATACCAGCAATCTCAGCAAAGACCTTGTTTTCCTTTATTCTACTCATCTCCCTGATCAGGTCCTTGTCTTCCAGGCTCGGCATTCTTGCGAGCACCCTCTGATCTTCTGCAAGGGCCAATTCCTTCACAGGCGTCCCTTTTACGGCCGTTGAGGA
>DAOVAK010000552.1 GCA_030671095.1 Deltaproteobacteria bacterium
TGCGCACTGTTTGAAGCGGCACGCTGAGGCCCCCTGTTAGAGGGCATGAGGTAAAAAAAGACATCTCCATGCTCATGCGTCTCACCAAGGGTAACTATTTGGCCTTGAGTAAAGGCCAGGAGTAGTTTTCAAAGAGCTAAATTGTTACTAATCGTCTTTTTATCTCTTCTAACTAAATGTTCAGGGATTGACAATACATAATAATCTAATATATCGGAATTTTTACAAAATAATGCTATGGTAATCTTCTTTATGACATAATATTTATGCCACGCATATGGAATGAGAATAAGCAGAGCGCATAGAGCATAGCGCATGGTGTAAAAATTCTTTACTCTCTGCCCTTTGCGCTATGCCGCTTAAGACCCATCATTCCATTACTCCATTATTCCCTGGCCCAGACCTGGCATGCAGGGCCGGAGTTGCACAGACTTTGCTTCGGAAACATTACGGCGAAAACAACACATTCCAGGCAACTCGCGCCAGGGCAGGCCAACATTCCAATTGGGGCAAAGCCCCTAAGTTCCATTTACAGGCAGGTAAGAGCCAACAATATCTGAGATATGATCTACTTAGTATCCCCGCCAATTTTTATCCAGAAAACGTCAAGCAATGAAAACTATCACTAAAAAAAGATTGCATCGAAAGGAGGTGAATTGCAAAACGATTTTCCGGACATGATGAAAGCCCCTTTATGTTAATCGTGCGAATTTCTGGGTTTGAAATTCGGCGAGTGGCCTATGGAACTATTTGGATAAGGGGCGGAGAGTTGGTACAGGTGGATGTACCTGTGCTGAACGCTTTGAAATGAATATTTATTCACGAAATAAAAGGAGGGAGATATGTCAATAAAAAAATGGATGACAGGAATCGTTGCCTTGTTTATCGCCGTTATTTGGGCTTTTACTCCCGCCATGGCAAAGGAAAAACCCATTAAGCTGGGTACTTTGTTTGTTATGTCAGGAAAGCTGGGCGGATATGGCAAGAGCGGATGGCAGGCCGTTCAGCTGGCTATAGATGAAATTAACGAAAGCGGCGGAATCCTGGGAAGGAAAATTGTCGCTTTTAATGAAGATGAGAAGGCAAAGCCTGAAATCGGTGTCCAGATTGCTAAAAAGTATATTCTGAAAAAAAAGGTGGATTTCCTGTTAGGGCCAACAGCCAGCAGCGTCGGTCTGGCCGTATCTGATGTATGCAGACAATACAAGAAGATTTTGATTGTCACCCAGTCGGCCACCGATGTCCTGACAGGTGCTCAGTTCCATCCCTATCAATTCAGCGTCTTGAGTAACGCCTTGATGCAGTCGCGTGCCGGGGCTCATTATTTAGCTTCCAAACCCTATAAGCGTTGGATGTGCATCGGACCGGATTACAGTTACGGTCATTCTTCCTGGGAAACGTTCATAGCGAAACTAAAAGAGCTGCGTCCGGATGTTGAGGTCTTGGGCGAATTGTGGCCTAAGCTGATGACCCCTGACTTTACGCCTTTCATCAATAAAATTCTCGAGGCGAACCCGGATGCGATCTGGTCTCCTCTGTGGGGAGGCGATACGGTCACCTTTATCAAGCAGGCATTGCCATTCGGGCTCTTTGACAAAGTCAAGTTCGCTTTTCCTGTCGGAGCCTCGATGGAGGTGCTCATTCCCCTAGGGAAGGACATGCCAGAAGGAATCTATATGTCGGCCCGCTACTTCTTCACTACCCCGGATTATGGAAGGAACCGAAGGTTTGTCAAAGCCTACTATGAGAGGTTCAAGGAGTATCCCAGCTACATGGCTGAAGAATCCTATGCGGGTGTGTACTTTCTCAAGGCCGCCATCGAGCGCGCAGGCACAACGGATAGTGACGCGATCATCAAGGCCGTGGAGAGGGAGCCTTTGGCCTGGGAAACTCCCGAGGGCTGGAAAATCATGCGCAAAGAGGATCACTTGGCGGTGGAAGACGTGGTTTGGGGTGAGACCGTTTACAGCGAGAAATACGGGTTTGCTATTCTAAAGAATATGGAGTCCATCCAAGGAGAGCTGGTTGTCCGCACCGCGGAGGAGCTGAAGGAGATTCGTGCCAATTATGAAAAAAGGATGAAAGGAGGAAAGTAAATCATTTTTTAATAGAACGAGCGGCGGTGGCTAGGGCTACCGTCGCATGTCCGTCACTCAGGAGAAGGCACGTGGACTTATCGAACATTGTGATCCTGGTACTGAACGGCATTACCTTCGCCATGTTCCTGTATCTTATTGCAGCAGGACTATCCATTGTTTTCGGAGTCATAAACATCGTCAACTTCGCCCATGGATCGTTGTATATGTTAGGGGCCTTCTTTGCCTACAGCCTGGTGCATAAATTGAATTTTACGGGGAATTTCTTTGTCACCCTTGTCTTCGCTCCTTTGTTAGTCGGATTGGTTGGGCTCGCCATGGAGTATGTCCTTTTAAGACGGATATACGGAGCGCCTCACTTCTTGCAATTGCTCATGACCTATGGGGTGATCCTGGTTATCCAGGATGCGGTCAGATATTTTTGGGGCGGCTTGGGAGAAGAATTTGTCAAATCGGTTCCACCCCCACCCTTTTTGGCGAAATCCGTCAATATCCTCGGCCATCCATTTCCCAGCTACTATTTGTTTGCCATATTTTGTGGATTTTCGTTGGCCTTTTTTATCTGGTGGTTTATTGAAAGAAGCCGATGGGGCAGTCTCATACGGGCAGCGGCTTGCCAAAAAGAGATGCTCAACGCCTTGGGAATCAATGTTAAGATGATTTATACCCTCGTATTTGGCCTGGGGGCCTTTTTCGGAGGCCTTGGAGGGGCGCTTGCTGCTCCCGTTCGGGCGGCCTACCCAGGGATGGGTGTAGAAGTCATCGTAGAATGCTTCATAGTGGTCGTGGTTGGAGGGCTTGGCAGTGTT
>DAOVAK010000017.1 GCA_030671095.1 Deltaproteobacteria bacterium
AGAATACAGGGTACTAGGCGGAAAGCATGTGGGTAAGAAAGGGATGAAGGGTCGTATTGTCAATCTTTCAAAGAAGGGCTGTTAGGTTGCCTTGACAGAACCTCTCGCCTTATTAGCTAATATGAAGATGAACCTGGGAGATGTAGATGAGGAGTTAGGGGCCAAGGACTTCTATGGAAAAGTAATTGAGCAATCTAGAAAACAGGGAAATACCTACTTGGTTCGATTTTCAGCGGTCCCACCTGAGATTAGCGCTTATTTCCAGGCACTTCGGCAATACGCTGCCAAAGAAATGCCAGCAGAAAAGATCTGATCGCCGTTTATTCCCAATGGTAAGTCGCTGCCCTTGCTACGGTCAGTCTTTGCCACAAATTGTGGTCTCCAAAAACAGGCCAATAGTTTTGACTACTGCTTCTATGTGGCGTTCAGGGAACCCCGAAAAAGGCAACATTAGCATTTGTAAGCTTCTAGATTTCAGTGACGTTTTAGAGGCCGTTTTGAGGCAAAAAATCTGTTTTTTCTTCTAAGTCCGATCCTCTGTGCTCTACCCCTCCCAAACCGTCTATTCTAAGTTAAAAGAACCCAATTCCATCTATTTTCTCGGGCAATGTGCCGTACCCGATTCCTTTACTTGGAGAATTTCTAGGAGCTGATGGTTCATTTGGAGGTTAAAATTATTTTGACTAAAAGGACTCTCCTCTATATTATTTCCCATTAGGGAAATTAATAAATGGAAAAAAGCTTTGTCTCAAAAGTCTTCCTTGTTGTCCTTATTGGTATGCTCATTTTGCTCTTACGGCTCTTTTGGGCCTACATTTCCGCCATCATACTCGCCCTTCTTATAGCAAGCGCCTTCTATCCCCTTTACTCCCGCGTGAAAAAGCTACTTAAAGGTGAAGAGCGTGGAGCCTCAATTCTTATGACCATTTTCATATTTCTCGTGCTGGTTATTCCGGTGGGAGGGTTTGTGGGGACCCTCTCCAATGAGGCCTTTGACTTTTATCGACGGAGCAAGGACGCTGTCTCTTTGCTGAAGATACAGCAAGTCCTTGAGGGTGACTCCATCTGGGCCCAACGCGTGAGGAGAGTGGGAGAGCTGACAGGTATCGAGGTGAATCCCGAAACCCTTGAGGAGTTAGCCACAGCACTGGGTAAGAACGTGGGACTCTTCCTGTCTAAACAGCTGCGCGCCGTGGCATCCAACCTGCTCGACTTTCTGATCCATTTCTTCTTAATGATGTTGGTCGTCTATTACATCTTCAGAGATGGCGAGCGCCTCAAGGATTATATCTCCGAACTCCTCCCCTTCCCTATTGAACAACAGGAACTCGTGGTGAGCAAATTTCGTGAAATGGCCAGGGCCGTTATCGTTGGCAATGGACTAAACGGCATCATCCAGGGGATCATTGGAGGCTTTGGCTTTTTTTTCTTCGGGCTGGGATCCCCGTTTCTCTGGGGTACTCTCATCGGATTTATGGCCTTTTTACCCTTCATCGGGGCAACTATTGTCTATGTTCCGGCATTTATCATATTGATCCTTCAGGGTCAGACCGGAACAGCCATAGGCTTTCTGGTATATAATGGGGCCTACAGTATAATCATGGAGTACCTCTTCAAGCCTCGAATGATCGGTAAGGGTATGCGTATGAACGCTCTTCTGGTTTTCATCGGCATACTCGGGGGCATAAAACTCTTTGGTATCCTTGGTATTATTTACGGTCCGCTGATCATGACCATCTTCATCACACTGGCTGAGCTCTACAGGCTGGAATACAAAGAGGCAATGGTATAAGGGGTGTTAAAACCATGCGTTCATGTTGTAATGCGAACTTGGGAGATTTGATGAATTAAAGGAGACGCCGAAATGGAACCGGAAAAAATGCTCAAAGGGAAGAGAGTCCTCATCGTGGATGATGAGCCTGATGTTCTCGAACTGCTTACCGAACTCCTGGATATGTGTAAGGTGGACCCCGCATCTTCCTTCGAAGAGGCCAAAGAACTTCTTGAGAACAATTACTATCACATTGCGGTCCTCGATATTATGGGTGTGCAGGGATACGAGCTGCTTGAAATTGCAAACGAGCGAGAAATCCCTGCCCTCATGCTCACGGCACATGCAATTTCCCAAGAGCATCTCAAGAAATCCATTCAGAAGGGGGCCTCTTTTTACGCGCCAAAAGACGAAATAAACAAAATCGCCACCTTTTTGGCTGACGTGCTTGAGGCGAGAGAAAAGAAGAAAAACGTATGGGCCAAGTGGTATGAGCGGCTGAGTGGTTTCTGCGATAGGAGATTTGGGCCTAACTGGAAGGACCAGGATCCAGAATTCTGGGATTCTCTGATCAAGTATTAATCACCAGATGCCGGATACCGGATTCTGCCTGCCCGCCGTTCCATCCTCCGTAGCCCCGCAAACGGGATCTCCGCTTCGCTCCGACTGACTACTGCGGAGGATGGAGAGGACGGGCGGCTTCGCCTTCCCCGACCCGGAACGGGGCGGGGCAGGCGAGGCGGGCGGGGATGCCAGATGATAGATTTAAGGAGGGATGGAAATGGTTACCAGAGGCGTGGGCATTACCGTAACGCAACACCTTCTTAACGAACAGCGTCAAAATCCGGAGGCCACCGGAGCCTTCACTCACCTTCTCAACGAATTAATTGTTGCCGCCAAAGTCCTATCTCGGGAGGTAAACAAAGCGGGTCTCGTGGACATTCTTGGGTACACGGGTGATATCAATGTGCAGCAAGAGAGGGTCCAGAAGCTGGACATTTTTGCCAATCGAGTGATCATAGAGAGGATGCAGCATATCGGCCAATTGTGTTGCATGGGTTCAGAGGAGATAGCCGAGCTGATCGATATACCCCCGCAATATCCAAAGGGAAATTACATCCTCCTCTTTGACCCCCTGGACGGTTCTTCCAATATTGATGTGAACGTGAGTATT
Source organism: Deltaproteobacteria bacterium (assembly GCA_030671095.1). The sequence continues at coordinate 2,946 of DAOVAK010000017.1, forward strand.
GGCACCATATTCGGTATTTATAAAACAGAGAGCGATGAAACGGACGTGGACTTTCTCCTCAGTCACGCCCTCCAGCCCGGGATCAAACAGGTGGCTGCAGGCTATTTCGTTTACGGCTCAAGCACCATTCTGGTCTACACCACGGGGAACGGGGTCCATGGCTTCACCCTGTATCCGAGCGTGGGGGAATTTCTCCTCTCCCATGAGAGTATCCGCATCCCTGAAAAAGGAAAGACATATAGCGTCAATGAGGGGAATTACCAATACTGGGATGATAAGACAAGGGCCTGTGTGGATTATTTCAAGACCAAAGACAAGGACACGGGACGCCCCTATACCTCGCGCTATGTGGGAAGCCTGGTCGCGGACTTCCACCGTAACCTCCTAAAAGGGGGCATTTTCATGTATCCGGCTGATCTCAAAGACCCCAAGAAACCAAGAGGCAAGTTGAGGCTGATGGTCGAATGCAATCCTCTGGCCATGGTGGTAAAGGAAGCGGGTGGGTATGCCAGTGATGGGCATGGGCCTATCCTCGAAATACAACCCACCGATTTACACCAAAGGGTGCCCCTGTATATCGGAAGCAAGCAGGATGTGGAGACAGCGGAGGCGTTTATCAGCGGTCGCGGGAGTGGGTAGTCAAATCAACAATTTAACCCCTTCCCTTGTCCGTTAGCATCTCAATAAACGTCTCTATGCGGATAGCTGTCCGGCTATCTATTCCGCCAGGACGATCCCCCTCAAGAGTGAGGATGGGAACAGAGATGCTTTCCCTCAATATGATGTCATATATCTGTCTAAAACAGAATGTCTGCGTGTAATGGATCAATCCGTCTAAGTTTCTCTCCGTGCAAGCCCTTTTGATATCCTCAATTCTACCCTTCATGTCGTAAGGATATGTGTAGCGAAGATACTGTTCTACGATATCCTCATCTTCATATGGCATGCTGAATTGCCTCTGGATCTCATTAAAAACAACCCTGCCCCCAAGGGATTCGATACGATCGTAGAAGTCATTGAATATGGGGGGGACACCCAAGAATCCGAGCCTTACCTCCTCTTTTTTTCCCTTCCTATGTTCAACGCTTACGAGAAACTCATCCAACTCCCGTTCAAATTGGTCAGGATCTGACTTGAAATCCGAGCTACTCACCAAGAACAGGTGATTCTCAAAACCGCTGACCACATTCTCCTGAAAGGTGAGTCTATCCAGTTCTATCAGTTTTTTTCGGATCCGATCCAGCCTCCTCTTTGCCGCGCGGATATCAGACCAAGTAGCGGAAAGGGCGCGCCTCAACTTCTCCATCTGGGCCATCAAGAGATCCCTGTCCTGACCTGGGGGATAATTAAAGGGGATGATCTCCACGCCTCTTCGGGTGAGAACTTCAGCCAGGGCGACCGTATTGCTACAGTCCCCTCCGGTTACTGCGATGACCCTCTTCACGTTATGGTTTATAACCGTGGAGTAGATCCCTTTTATCCATGCACAGATGTTGGGGGCAAATCCAGCTGATTCAGCCTGAGTGATGAGTTTCCCGGGTCTGTCTGAACTGACAAAGACATTATTCAAATCCACCGGTTTCAGGCCAGCGGCAAAAACAATTTCAACCGGGATGGTGGAAGTGAGACCAATAACGGATGAAGGCTTCGTTTGCTGGGCCAAATACTTAGGCCTCCACTGAATAGAATTTCATGCGAGGGATCTCAAGACAGGTCAATTTGTTCCCGTAGACGGCCCCTGTATCCAGGCCTATCTTATTATCCATCACCAGGGGTTCAGCTAAAGGCGTATGGCCAAATATGACCTTCTTTCCAAAGTCATAATCGGAAAAGATGAATGGCTCTCGAATCCATATGAGGTCCTCGGTGGCCTGTTTCTCAACCTCCACACCGGGTCTGAAACCCGCATGAACCACATAATACTCATCAAGCTCAATGTATAAGAAAAGGCTTTCGAAAAAGGCCACATGTTCCGGAGGAATGAGAGCCTCCTTCTCCCCCTTTTCCTCCACCTGGTAGCTTTCTAACGTGGTTATTCCCCCATTGAGAAGCAACAGCCTTGGGTCTCCACTATTCAAGAAATCCAGCAAAATATTCTCATGGTTCCCCATGAGACATTGAACGAGGGGAGAGGAATTTGAAATCTCAATAATATAATCGACCACACCCTTGGAATCCACTCCCCGATCTATGTAGTCTCCAAGGAAGATCAGTCCGTCTTCCTCAGGTCGCCAGTCGATCTTGTCCATCATCCGCTTCAGCGGATCCAGGCAGCCATGTATATCGCCAACGATGAATAACCTTTCGCTTTCCATCACAGTCCAAAAACCAGCCGAATTCGGTCCCTGGGGTCGAGTCGCGTCAGACCCGCTTTCCGCGCTGTATCCGTGGCATCTCTGAACTCCTGAGATGACAAGCGGCGATTGATATGTTCATCCTTATGAGCTTCTCCGCAGGGCCTGTATTGGTCCATAACATTCACATAGGTGTCGGGAGAGATCTCTTTGACCAGAAATTCAAATACCTTCTCAGAACCGGCAATATTGTCTGGCATGACCAGGTGTCTCACCAGCAACCCCCTAAGTGCCAGCCCTCGATCATCTATGATCAGGTCTCCCACCTGCCGGTGCATCTCCTTGAGGGCCGCCATGGCGACTTCCGGATAATCAGGGGCCTCGCAATACCTCTCTGCCCATTTTCCATCCCAGAACTTAAAATCGGGCATATAAATATCAAAAATGCCGTCCAAGAGCTCCAGCGTTTCCACCTTGTCGTAGCCGCCGGAATTATAAACAAGGGGTATTTTCAGACCTTGCTCTACGGCGAGTATCAAGGCTTCGAGCAACTGTGGAACCACATGGGTGGGTGTCACAAAGTTGATATTGTGGCAGCCCCTCTCCGAGAGTTGAAGCATCATGGCTGCCATGTGCTCAGGCTCAACCTCTACGCCCTCTTTCAGGTGGCTGATATCGTAGTTTTGGCAAAAACTGCAGAGTAGATTGCATGAACTGACAAAGATGGTCCCAGACCCATAACTTCCCACGAGGGGCGATTCTTCACCAAAATGGGCGTTATAACTTGCAACTCGAGCCTTCCTCCCCGTTTCGCAGTAACCCAGCTCTCCCTCCAGGCGGTTCACCTCGCATTCGCGTGGACAGAGGCTGCACGACGCCATAAGGTCAATTGCCTTTTCGATACGGCTCGAAAGCTCCCCTTCCCCAAACAACTTTAAATAGGACGGCTCCATGCTGGTGTAAACCTCTCAGGAGAGTGGGGTGTAGGCCCAAATGCGTGTTTCACCATGGATTTCCATGTATTGGTCGGCCTGGTGTGCCTTTAATCCCGACTCTGGCCAAAAATCCTGAGCAGCATCAAAAAGAGGTTGATGAAGTCAAGATACAAGGAGAGTGCACCCAAGATGGCGCCTTTTCTGATCACGGCCCCGTCGATGCCAGCAGGCTGAGCCAGTGCCATATTTTTTATTTTCTGCGTATCGTAGGCCGTCAGTCCCACAAAGACAAAGACCCCAATATAGCTTACAATCATGCTCATGGCACTGCTCCGAACAAACCAATTAGCCACTGAGGCGATAATGATCCCGATCAGGCCCATGAAGAGAAACCCGCCTAGAGATGTGAGATCTCTCTTGGTGATCCAGCCATATATGCTGCATGCCAGAAAGGTCCCTGCACAGATAAAAAAGGTGCTGAAAATGGATGCGCTAGTATAGGCTTGAAAAATGAACGAGAAGAGCACGCCGTTCAGTGTCGAATAAACCACAAAGAGCGCAGTGGCTGTGCCTGCGCTCATCCTGTTCACCATACCGGCTATGGCGAAGACCAGAGCCAGTTGAGCTATTATGAGGCCAAAAAAGATAAGACTGTTACTGAAAACGAACCGTAATATGGTCTCATTGGTGGAAACGTAGAAGGCCACAAAACCGGTCAGTGCAAGCCCGATACACATCCAGTTGTAGACACTTCGAACATAATCATTGACCAGGACCTCTGCCGTTGGCTTGGGTACGGAAATCGGTTCTGCCATCTAAAATCTCCTCAGCTTTATTCTGCTGTTTTTTCTACACCTGTTTATTATAGTTTCTCAGGTAAAATCTTCAAGTCGTAACTGTGACCAGGTAATGAGCCCCTGAGAGGACCGCCTAGGTCATAGCCTGAAGGGTCTTAATTCTCTCCAATAGGGGAGGATGAGAGTAGTTGAACCAGACATATAGGGGGTGCGGCCGGAGATTGGAAAGATTATCCCTGGCCATCTTTTTCAAAGCCAATATGAGCGGCTCAGCCACCTTCATGACCTTGAAGGCGTGGCGATCAGCCTGTCGTTCAAATCCTCTGGAAATGGCCATGGCTATGGGTGAGAGGAAAAAGCCGACGGGCTCCCAGAGAACCGCAACGAGAAACAGTCCCGCATAGGCGGGCATGGAGGAAAACCCAAATGATTGATACATGGTCTGCCAATTAATCATCTCGGAGGCAAGATAGAAGAGCACGACAGACGAAAGGCCCATGATAACAAGCTGTTTCTTTATATGATTCCTTTTAAGATGCCCCATCTCATGGGCAAGCACAGCCAGGATCTCATCATCTTCGTGGGCCTTTATCAGGGTATCGAACAGCACGATTCTTTTGCTTTTTCCTAAACCCGATAGATAGGCATTCGTATGCCTGCTCCTTCTTGTGGCATCCATCTGGAATACACCCTTGAGGGTAAACCCTTCATTTTCTGCAAGATGCTCTATTTTCTCTGAAAGCTCCTCCTGCTCAAGGGGGGTAAACTTGTTGAAAATGGGAGCTATCACTGTGGGATAGATGACCGCCATCAGTATTTGAAAGGAAAAGAAAATGAGCCAGGCCCAGATCCACCACCTGTTGCCCGCATATTTGACCATAATGAGAAGAAGGGATAGAAGCACGGTTCCGATAATCACTGTTATAAGCAGCGATTTGATCAGATCTGAAAGCCAGGTTTTCAGGGTTCTCGTATTAAAGCCATATTTTTCTTCAATCACGAAGATATGATAATAGTCGAATGGTAGGTTTACAATGGCCCCAATCAGACCAGGAACAGCGAAAAAGATCAGGCCGGCCAATACGAAATGGACATCTTTCAAGCCCTCGGCCAACCAGGGTAATAGGCCGGAGAGGATGATGAAAAGAAAGACGATCTTTCCAGTGATCGTCTCCACATGAGAAAAATTTGTCTTGTCGATGGTGTATCGATTGATTTTTCTTAACTTGTCCGCATCTATTATTCCGCTAAAGGGCTCAGGCACCTGCTCTTTGTATTTCTTTAGATTTCTTGCATTGATCACCTCGATAATAAGATCTGCTGTGGAAGTGAAAAGATATAGGGCGAGATAGGCGATTAAGAATGTATTAATAGGTATCATCTCTCAGTTCGAAGGGCCTCTGCAGAAAAGCTGTCCCATGGCGGAATGCTAAGATATTTACTTCTACCTTATCATATTGTAAAAGTATTGTACTAAATTTTTTGGCGGACCTTCGTTTCAAGCCGATGAATTTATGGAATAAATTCTAAGATCTTTCTTTTGAAAGAGGTCTGGTCCACATTACAGGAATATAGGCATGAAGGACAATAAACTCTATATCGTCATGGTCGGTCTTCCCGCTAGGGGGAAGTCCATCACAGCCACCAAACTCAAAGAGAACCTAATGCATGACTCGATCAAGACCAGGGTTTTCAACAACGGTGACCTGAGGCGGAAAATGATTCCCCAGAATACCTCCTACGCCGGATTCTATGATCCGAAGAACAAAGAAGGGGTGGCTATCAGGGAAAAGATAGCCCTCATTAACATGGACAAGGCGCAGAGCTATCTCAGGAGAAATGGGGATGTGGCCATTTTGGATGCGACGAATGTGAGCCTAAAACGCAGAAACACCATTCAGAACCTGCTGAACGACCACCCTATCCTCTTCATTGAATGCATTAACAATGACCAGGAGATCCTCAGCGCTAGCATACAGAGGAAGATAGCTATGCCAGAGTTTGGCCATCTCACCCGAGAAGAGGCCATGGAGAGTTTTGAGGAGCGAATCTTCTACTACGAATCTATTTATCATTCTTTGGGTACGGAAAGGAATTTCTTTAGATTGGATTCACTACACACCAGAATCCTTGAAGAAGAGATAGATCATGATATCCCCTATTATGAGCAGATAAGGGATTTCCTGGTCACAGACACCGTGAAGAACCTCCACCTGATCCGTCACGGAGAGACCTACTTCAACCTGGAAAATCGGATTGGGGGGGACGCTGACTTAACAGCGAACGGCAGGGCACAGGCCAAGGCCTTGGCCCAACACTTTGCAAAGAAAAAGATACCGCTCATTTTTACAAGTCAGAAGAAGAGAACGATACAAACGGCAGAGCCCATCAAGGAGATGCAGGGAAACTGTACCATCGTCCCTTTGGCCGAGTTTAATGAGATCAACAGCGGTATGTGTGAAGGGATGAGTTACGAGGAAATCAGGAAAATCATGCCCCATGTCTATTTTGCAAGAAGAAAGGACAAATACAATTATGTCTATCCTGAAGGAGAAGGCTATATCTCCATGGAAGAGAGAATCGACCGTGGTATCAAGAAAGCGCTTTTTCTAAGTGGGCCCTCTGACAACATTATGATCATTGGGCACAGGGCTGCAAACCGAATGATCCTTTCCCATTTCCTCTATCGTCGAAAAGATGATGTGCCCTATGTCTATGTTCCCCTGGATAAGTTCTACTATATCTCGACCACTCAAAACAAAAAGGTGTTTCAGTTAAGAAAATACCAATAATTTCAGATTGCGCACCTATTGCTGAAGTTCTTCACTCTCCCGTCACTGCTCCATCTGCGGATCTGACAGCTCACGCCTCTGATAGGAGATGCCGCCCCATGTAAAGGATATCTGCCAACAGTCCATAAAAGTCACGAGATAATGCATAAGAGCTTGTACCCGATACGCGGCCTCCTTGCTCGCCCGAAGGGCTGAGCTTATTTTGGCCAATCGCCGCCTGCCCGCCATCGCGAGCTCAGGCGAGGCGGGCGGGTCTCCCGATTGGCCAAGAAAAAGTAATCTCTCTGTGCTCCCTGCCCGCCATCGCCAATGCTCAGGCAAGGCAGGCGGGTCTGTGCCTCAGTGGTGAATCTTTTTCTTTGCATTGACATTTCTCAGAGTCCCCTTCTATTCATGACTCTCATCTCTCTCGCCTTGGCGTATTTTAGGAAGGACCCTCCCGCATTCGTGGTGGAAATGACGAAGCCGTCAAAGCCATCGAGGACTCCCAATTCCAGGAAATAAGTCCTTAAAAACATCCACAGACCATGGAGAATGGGCGTGACGGCATTCACCTTGGCATTTTTCTCAAACAGTTCTTTTGAGGCGAGGTTGGAGTAGTTCTCCATCTTGGCCAGAAGTTCAGAATAATTTCTGAAGCTGATGTGTTCGATAACCGCATCAAGTCCTCTCACGCCCCCCTCAGTGACCCATCTTTCGTGAACCGGCCTGCCATCAAAACCCCCCACTTTCCTGTTCACAAGACGCACAATGCGATCAGGCCACCAGCCGCAGTGCTTTATCCATCTGCCATGCAGGTAATTCTTGCGTCTGAAGCCATATGCGGAGATTGTGGCATCATTTCTGGCCAGTTCTCCCATTATGATGTGGGCCGTCTCCTGGGGTATCCTCTCATCTGCGTCGAGTATCAAAACCCAGTCATGAAGGCACCGATCAACGGCATACTGTTTCTGCCCCGAGTAACCTCTCCACGCCTCAATGAGCACCCTGGCTCCGAGGGATTTGGCCAACTCCACGGTGCCATCCGTACTGCCTGAATCCACCACCAGGACTTCGTCTGCAAACGCGACGCTTTGCAGGCAATCTGGAAGCCTCTCTTCCTCGTTCTTCGTGATGATGGCAACAGAGAGCGGGGTCTTATTCTGCACGTCCTCTTTCATAACAATTCAAATATCATGAAAGTTCTGTTTTGTAAAAACTCGGATTTTATCGACAAATTAGACATTGCCTTTTCCAATTCCTGTGGAGTCTCTTTCAGTTGACCCCAATTTCGCAACGCTATTTTGTAGACATCGCAAAACTGGTCATTGCGAGTCCCGCCAAGCTTGGACCCGCAAAGGGGGGCGGCGGGGCGAAGGGGGGATTTTATGTGAACACCCTCATCATGAGAGGGATGGCCACGAAGGTTCCCAGCGAACTCCCTAGGTTCGTAAATACTACTACAAGCAAGATCCGAGTGATCTTATTCTTCCAAAATCCTTTTAGCGTCGAGATGTCTTCAGGCAGGTTCTCAAAATCTCTCACTTTCGGTTTGCCCAAAAAGGCCTCAACCAGGCCGGAAACCCAGCCGGCAGCAATCATGGGATTGAGAGATGTCATGGGAGAGGCAACAACGGCGGATAGAACCGTCAATGGATGGGCCAGGGCAATGGCGGCTCCAAGGCCTGCCAGTACGGCATTAGCCAGAATCCACCACTTGATCATGTGAGCGCCACCGCTGGTTCCAGCCACGAAAAAACCGAAGATGATAAACCCCAATATGAGAGCTGGGATACCCCACTTGAACACGCGGGACAGCTGGCCTTTGGGAGGTATTCGCTCCAGCGCAGCCACATCTACGGGCTTTTCCCAATACGCCTGAATGCCAGGTACATGTCCTGCCCCGACCACGGCCACGATCCTTCCACCGGGTGCTGTTCTGATCTTATGGGCAAGATACTGGTCCCTTTCATCAATCAAGATGCGTTTAATTTCTGGAAAGGATTCCCCAATTTCTGAGAGGAGGGTCTCGAGGACATCCTTCCTTTTTATCTTCTCAATATCTTCCTCTTGGATAGCGTCTATTTGCCCTGCTGAAATAATTAGCTGTGCTAACAGCTTTATCTTTCTCCAAAAACCCATGACGCGCCACGTCCGGGATAGGGTGGTACGGATATCCCTGTCCGCCAAGTGTACATGGGCCCCAATTGCCTCTGCTGAGGCAATGGCTCGCAAGACCTCCTCTCCAGGCCTTATCCCCAACTTCTTCCCGATTTTCTTCTGGAAGTAGGCGAGCATGAGATTGGAGAGGAGCAAAAAAGCCTTCTTCTCTTTGATAACCTTGAGAAGATCCGTGTCTTGCCATTTTTTCTTCTTCGTAAGCGATTGAAATCTGGACTCGCAGAGTTCGATACAGACCGTCTCGGGTTTCTCCTCTTCAATGACCTGCGCAACAAGGTCAGCGCTCTCCCTGGATATGTGGGCTGTTCCGACGAGGGTGATTTCCTTATCTTCGAAATTCAAACGGTGACTGTTGGTGTCGTTCACCATGGGTTTATCGTCTCTATAATTTCCTGGACTCAGCGCAGTTCAATTTCAGTGTATGGAACGCCCATGCTCTTTGCCAGATCCTTCAGATCCTGCTCGAGGGTGATCTGTGTCCCATCTTTCCTTCTCACACTGGTCGTCTTATCCGCCACAACAAAGACCTGGAGCTTTTCCGGCTCGAGGAGTTTTCCTGCTAGAGCCCTCAGTTCCTCCCTCGAGGCGCCCATGAAGGCATCCTGGATTCGTTCGAGGGTGTCCAGGGGCTCCTTGCGCATATAATAACGGCCATAAACCTCCACCAGTTCGGCCGGCGTGTCCACATTGAAGACAAAACTATTCAGTGCATCGAGCCGTTTCAACTCCAGATCTTTGTGGGGAACGTGTTCCCGTAGCCCCTTCATGATCTCCACCGTCTCCTGAATCGCCCGGCCTGTTCTGTCACTTTTGCAGCCAATGTATCCAACAAGCATACCCGTCTTCCACCTGTACGTCTGATAAAACCACGCAGCATAGACAAACCCCAAATCGTCTCGCAAGCGGGTGTACAACAGGGAATCCTTTCCGCCAAAGACGTTCATGAGGAGACTCACTTTCCAGTAATCTGGATGTGTACGCTTTACACTGCTGAGGAGGAGTGCCACCTGAGATTGAACCTGGCCGGGCTTATGGACCAAGGCCAAGATGGGCGGGGTCTCGGGCGGATCATCAAGTTCCCTCACGGGTGCCCTTTTCTCAGGGAATGCCTGGAAGAGTCGCTTCAACCCTTTTGTGGCTCTGCCCCTTTCAATATCGCCTGAAATGGCCACCACCATATTTGAGGGCACAAAATACGCCTTTATGAACTCCTTTAAATCATCCGGCGTGATGGTTGGGATCGTCTTCAAACCGTGGAGGGGATCGCGACCATAGGGATGTCCCTTAAAATGCCAGATCTTCGCTTCGCGGCTGCTGACGGTCTGTGCGTCGCCGCCTTGACGCCTGAGCCCGATCAATGCCTGCCGCTTGACCACGTCAACCACCCGAGGATCGAACCTGGGACGCATCAGGACTTCCTCCAGCAAGGCCAGCCCCTTCTCCCAGTCATCTTTCATCACCGAGAGGCTTACAAGCGCCTCCTCTGCGTGGACTGAAACGGAGAGTTGTATCGCGTTTTCGTCCAAAGCCAGCGCCAATTCAGCTGGCGAGTATTTCTCGGTCCCACCGCGGATAAGGGAACCCCTTAGCACATGGGTCAAGCCGGTTTTTGCATCTCTCACATCAACTGCCCCCGCCTTCACAAGAAGGGTCAAATCAATCAAAGGGAGTTCCCGGTCGGGCAAATAGAATAGGGTCGCCCCCTCCACTTGGGCAGTTTCCGCTTTTGCGTATTTAATCTTTTCAGGGTGACGTTCGAAGGAGAGAGGATGCTCCCAGCCGAGAGGCGTAGGATAGATTGAGTGGTTGACAAGCGTTTTGGGCCTGAACATCTTGGCTGCGGCCGCTCCACTTACAGCCCTGTCTTCGGTGTATGCTTCAGGAGGACGCTCAGGCCTGCCACCAGGGATGATATAGACGCTGTTCTGGTTTCTCGTCTGGACAAATTTGTTCGCCACGCGCCTGATTTCCTCCGGCGTGACTTCTGCTATTTTGTTCAGATAGGTCTTCATGTAGTGCCATCCCACCTGGACTTCTAAAGTCGCCAGAGTGCGTGCCAACTGCTCATTGCTACGCATTCTGTCCAAGAAATCTCGCTGGTTCAGCTTCTTGATCCGTTGGAGTTCCCGATGGGAAACCAATTCAGTCTTAAGTCTTTCAACTTCACCAAGAAGAATTCTTTGCACCTCTTTGCAGGCCTTCAGGTAGGCCTGCCGCTTCTCTTCATCGCTAAGCGCTTTCTCCTTCAGTTCCTCTGGTTCGTTGGGCGAACCTCCCAGGATGAGCATACCACCGTAGCGGTTGTCCGGGTTATAGGCCCATGCCTCAACTGCAAGCCCCTTGTTGACGATGTTCTGGATCATACGGGCGCTACGACCCTGGCTTAAGATCATGGTCATCGCGTCCAACACGTAGAAATCCTTTGTTCCCATACGGGCCGTATGGAATCCAATCCTGACAAGGGGTGTCCGGGCCCCCTTCAAGAAACGGACGCTCTGACGCGGACCCTTTTGAAGAGGTTCCCTTGTAACCTCTTCAGGTGCGCGGTTGCCTGCTGGATATCGCTCAAAATAGATCTCTGCCAGACTCCTGGCCTGCTCCAGCGTCACATCGCCTACCAGCACACAGACTGCATTTGAGGGGTTGTAATATCTCTTGTGAAATGCGATGGCGTCCGTGGTATTATACTTCTCCATGTCAGGTTTCCAGCCGATGACCGGATTGCGGTAAGGATGAGCCATGTAGGCGGTGGCCTCCAAGTCGAGCCAGGCAGCACCGTTTGGATTATTGATGTACCGAAAAGCCCACTCCCGCTGCACCACCTCTTTTTCCACGTAGAATTCGCGCCAAGAAGGCTCAAACAACTGTTCGCTGACGATTGAAAACCACTGCTCCACCATGTCTGATGGCACTGACATGACGTACTGGGTCTGGTCTTTACTGGTAAAAGCATTGACCCCCACAGCGCCGTTCCTTCCCAGTTGCGACGAAAAAGCCTGCGGGACATAGATCTTTTGCACCTCAAGCCGCAGCCGCTCCATCTGTTTGAGTTTGGACTCGATCAGGGCCTGGTCAGGATGACGTTTAGCCTCCTCTGCCAAGACCACCTGATAAGCGGCCTCAATTTGATCCTGCAGTTCCTGGTCCTTTTTGAAATCTGAAGTGCCTAAGTTCTTCGTCCCTTTGAACATCATGTGCTCGAGCAGATGCGCAATGCCCGTCTTGCCCGTCTCTTCAAGAGCAGAACCCGCGCGGATAGCAACCCGGCAGGCAACCTGCGGTGTGGTTGGGCGCTCCACGATCAAGAACTGCATGCCATTATTGAGCTTGAACTCCTTCACATCCAGCCTGATCCTGGAGGCTGGATCCTCAGCTACGCAGATACCTACACCAACTGCCAGAACAAGCCATCCGACAAGAATAGCCCTAAAAAGCCTCACGCTTCATTCCTCCCCTATTCGTTTGATTTTATCCCCCTACCTCCGTTCACAAAAGAGGGGCATCATTTCCCCACTACTTGATCCGATACATTGGCCATTCTAAATGCGCCTTTTTGCAACGAGGGCACCTACCAGGTCGCGTGAACCGCCTTCTCTCTTCAAAGACATATCCACAGGCCAGGCACTGGAAAGGCAAAACGACGAGCTTCTTTTTCTGGGCGGCAAGAGAACGTGCAATATGAGGTAGATG
>DAOVAK010000185.1 GCA_030671095.1 Deltaproteobacteria bacterium
GCTTCAAACCGGCGCCATTCGACAAGCTCATGGTCCTGAGCAAAGTCGAAGGACACACGGACAAAGGCCCTAGAAGACAATGACGAGTTGCTCGTGCGCACTGTTTGAAGCGGCACGCTGAGGCCCCTGTTAGAGGGCATGAGTAAAAAAAAAGACATCTCCATGCTCATGCGTCTCACCAAGGGTAACTATTTGGCCTTGAGTAAAGGCCAGGAGTAGTTTTCAAAGAGCTAAAATGTTACGATTTGTTGAGATATGTCAATAAGTGTTTTATTAAATAATCATAATCCAAACTAAAGGAGGTAGAAGATGGAAAAAGGAAAGAAGCTTTTGTGTTTTTTGCTGATCATAGGTCTCGTTTGGTCAACCTCTCTCATATGCGCCGAAGGAGCTAAGAAAGCCAAGGTGAAGATGGGCGCTTTAGTCCCCCTAACCGGTGCCTTATCGGAGTTCGGCAAGGCCTACAGAAACGCTGGTGACCTGGCAGAAAAGCATCTCAAGCAGGCGGGTTTCCCCATCATGCTGAAGTTTGGCGACACGGAGACCTCCGCAATCCCTGGCGTGGAAGCAGCCCGAATGCTGGTTCAGGTGGAGAAGATTCAGATTCTGATAGGTGCAGCGGCCAGTGGTGTTACCTTACCTATTGCGGAATCCGTGACCATCCCGAGTCAGGTACCCCAGATCTCCAACGCCTCCACCTCTCCATTGCTCAGCGTACTCCCAGCAGACCAAGGCAAGGATTTCCTCTTCCGGACTTGCCCCTCAGACACCCTTCAAGGGGTAATCCTGGGCAAATTGGCTGCAGATGAGGGCTACAAGAAGGCTGCAGTGTTTTATATCAACAATGCCTATGGCCAGGGGCTGATGGAGAGATTCAAGGAGGCCTTCGAGCACAGAGGCGGTAAGGTCGTAGCATCGGTCCCCCATGACGAGAAGCCTGCGCCCACTTATGTGGCGGAGCTCAGGCGGATCATGAAATCCAAGCCCGATGTGATGCTGGCTTTGGGCTACCCAGGCCAAGCTACCGTGTACCTGAAGGAATTCTTTGAGGCGCGCTACAATAAGTCTACAGACCTGTTATTTTGTGATGGCACGAAATCAGTCGAGATTCCCAACGCAATCGGGGCGGAGTATCTGGCTGGATTCCTTGGCACCACGCCGGGCTCTCTAGGCGGAGGCTCTTCAGACAAGTTTCGAGCGGACTACAAGGCGGAGTACGATGAAATGCCGGCCATGCCCTTCACGTCAAACTTTTACGATGCTGTTATCGTGGCCAGCCTAGCTGCAGCAGCCTGCGATGCAAAGGGCAGGGCCATCACCCCGATCAACGTCCGGGACATGCTGCGTGAGGTGGCTAACCCACCGGGTGACACAGTCACTGTTGGTGTAGAGGGCATCAAGAAGGCCTTGGAACTCATCAAGGCCGGAAAGGCCGTCAACTATGAAGGCGCAGCCGGCTCGGTGGACTTTGATAAGAACGGCGATGTGGTAACCCCAATCGAGATCTGGAAGTATATTGACAAGGCCCCATATTTCGAGACCGTGCGAATGGAGGTGGAGATTCCCGAAAAGTGATCTCTATCCTAAAACCTTGACACCTGCCTCTCCTCACCGATGATGCCCTTGGGTCTCTTCAGCAAGATGATCACCAGCAGTAGACCGATCATCACATAACGGATAAAGGGGGCGCGGGTTTCAAAGCCACGCGGCACTATCTGCAAAATGAGAAATGTGCTCCACGACCAGATGGCCCAGACAATAAATGAGCCCAGGATGGCCCCTTTGTTGTTGCCGGTTCCTCCCAAGGTGAGCATGGCCCAAATGATAAAGGTACCGAAAAGCGGTTCGAAGACGCTGGGCTGGATGGCGGCCGAAAAGTGGGCGTAGAGGGCTCCCCCTATCCCCATGATCATCGCCCCTAAGATCAGGGCTTGAAGCTTGAAAAGGAATACGCTTTTTCCATCGGCGCTGGCCATCACCTCGTCCTCCCTTATCGCCCGTAGGACCCTCCCCCAGGGAGAACGAATCCCCTTCTCTAAGGCGACGTAAATGACTGCCAGGAAGGCCAGGACGATTACCAGATACACGTAGTTATAGTAGCCAGGTGGAACAAGATTGTGGAGGGGTTGAGGCAGACCAATCAATCCCTGGGGGCCATTGGCCAGCCAGGGTTCATTGTTAAAGAAGATGCGGATGCTCTCGGCGATGCCAATGGTGGATATGGCAAGATAACCCTCACTCAACCTGAGGGTGAGCGCTCCGACTAAGGTGGCTATCAGGCCGCAAGCGATAACCGCTGCAACCACCCCAACCAAAAAGGGCAGGTTCAGGCCAAACGCCTGTTTTACGTAATTGGCAAGCACACCGGTAGGCATGGGGGATGTAACCAGGGCAGAGGTGTAAGCACCGATGGCAAAGAAGCCGGCAACGCCAAAGTTCAAAAGCCCTGTGTAGCCCCAATGGACGTTAAGTCCCATGCTAAATATAGCATAGATTGAGGCCATGATGACAAATGAGACCATAAAATTTAGGATACCTCCGATTTCTATGCCCATTACATCTGCCTCCTTCCAAAAATCCCCTTAGGTCTAAAAAGCAGGACGAGGATCATGATAATAAAGGCCACGGCGGGCTTATAGGTGGGAAGTAACCAAGCCGTGGAGACCTGCTGAGCAATGCCCAGCACCAACCCGCCCGCGAGTGCGCCGGCAATGCTCCCTTTACCCCCCAGAATAATCGCGGCAAAGAGAGGAAGAAGAAAGATCCACCCCATCTCCGGGCGAAGCTGTGCCTCGATGCCGTAAAGGATTCCAGCAATTGCTATCAGCGTCGCCGCGATCCCCCAGGCCCACACGATCATACGCTCGGTGTTGATACCTGCAACGCGAGCCAGACTAGGGTTATCAGCTAATGCCCGTAAGGCCTTCCCCATCTTCGCCTTTGACAGGAAGACATAGACTGCTGCCACCGCTGCCCAAGCAACAACTACAATGAATATCTCGTCCACCCTGAGCTTGATATCCATGGGCAGAAAAATCATCGGACGCAAGCCTTTGGTATAGAAGCGAAAGTCAGCTCCCCAGACGATGTAAATCAGACCGCGCAAGATCCATGCCACGCCTATGGAGGCGATGAAACTAGTAATGAAATGGGCCCCTGATCGCCTTAACGGCTTGTAAACCCACCGGTCGATGAGGACAGCCAAAACGATGGACAGAAGGATCGCCGGGATAAATGCCAGTACCAATCCCCAGGTGAAGGAAAAAGGGCCTACCTTCGCTTGGAGGAACCCTATCTGGGAGAACAAAAATGCAAACGGCAATGCCAGGTAGGCCCCCGCGGTTATCTGGTCACCATGAGCACAGTTAAACAGATCGGTAATACCCCACATCAAAGTGAGCCCAACACTGCCCAGGGCAATGATGCTGCCCAGGACAATCCCGTAAACCATTAGCTCAGCCATTCTACCTCCCCAGATACAGCTTTCCTATCTCTTCGTCTTCTAATAACTCCTGGGAGCTACCCTCTGCCTTCTTCTCTCCTCCTTCCAGGATATAGGCTTTATCCGCGCACTGTAAGGCCTGAACGTTTTGCTCCACCAGAAAGACAGTCACCCCTTGTTCATTCAACTTCGTGATTTTCTCAAAGATGGCGTCCACGAGAAGGGGGGCAAGGCCTGTGGATGGCTCGTCCAGGAGGAGCAGCTCGGGATTCAGCATCAGGGCCCTGCCGATAGCCAGCATCTGCCTCATGCCTCCGCTGAGCTCTCCCGCTCTACTTTTCCTGCGGTCAGTCAGGTCAGGGAATAGCTCATAGATCTCCTCCAAGGAAGACTGCCAGTCATCCTCCCGAACAAAGGCCCCCATCTCCAGGTTCTCCTGGACTGTCAGGGAGGGAAAGATGTTTTCTTCTTGAGGAACATAGCACATCCCTATCCGCGCTATCCTCTCCGGAGGGATACCGCTAATGTCTTCTCCCTTGAAATAGATCTTACCCTTCCTAGGGCTCAGAATCCCGAAGATGGTCCTCAGCAGAGTGGTTTTACCAGACCCATTGGGGCCTAACAAAGAGACGATCTGCCCCTCCTCCACATCGAGGGAAAGCCCGTGCAGGACCTCCATGGTTCCATATCCTGAGACCACATCCTCCATTCTTAAGATGGTCATTACCCGCCACCTCCCAGATAAACTTCCAGTACCCGCGGGTCGCTTCCAACCTCCTTAGGGGAGCCTTCAGCCAGCTTCTTTCCCCTGTCCATCACAATTATTGGGTCGCACACATCCATCACCAGCTCCATCTCGTGTCCGATGAGTAAGACAGTTATCCCTTCTTCGCTGACCAGCTTTCGGATACGCTCCGCCAAGGTTAGCCTCTCTGAAGGGTTAACGCCCGCTCCTGGCTCGTCAAAGAGGACCAACTCAGGTCCGGCCAGCATCGCACGGGCCAGTTCTAAGAGCCTTTTCTGTCCCCCTGAGAGGTTGCCGGCATATTCATCTTTTAGATGAAGAAGTTCGACCGAGCGGAGGCTCTGCAGGGCCTTTTCCCGAATCTCCTTCTCCTGCCCCCTCACCCGCCGAGGGAAGAACCAGGTCCTCCATAACCTTTCCCCTTCCTGGTTCGGAGGAACAAGCATAAGGTTCTCCAAAACAGTCATGAGTTTGAGTTCCCTACTTATCTGAAATGTGCGGCAGAGCCCTTTATGGAAAGTCTGGTGAAGGGAGAGATTGTCAATCCTCTCGCCCTTGAAAAAGATCTCCCCTGAATCCAGCTTATAGAGTCCGGAAATGACGTCGAACAGGGTGGTCTTTCCGGCGCCGTTTGGTCCAATAAGGCCGGTGATGCGGTGTGGAGCTACATCGAGAGAAAAACCATCCACGGCCTTGATGCCACCGAAGTGTTTGTGAACATTCCTTAGATGAAGAATGGGGGAATCGCTCTCAGGGTTCAAAGGGTTACCTCCTCAAATGCCATTGATTGATAGAGAGAATATGCGAATTATATAAGCAGGCACCTGGAATGCAACAAAATAGACAAATTTGTGGCAGAAATGCAAGGAAAATCGAAAATTGAAGAAGAAAAGCAGCAAAAACCCCATCTTGACAGGCAGGCCTGCCATTCATAACATATGCTAATACCCAAATTTTTACGCCAGTAGACACCTACTGGCTTACGCCCGGGGTCCTCTGCCGATCCTTGATAGACCTATCCTTTGCCGAACAATGGCAGCCCACGAAGAATGGTAGAACTTAGTTCGCTTCGCTCACAATTGGAATATTGGAATACTGGAACGATGGAATAATGGCCCGCCCTGGCGCGACTTGTTTGCAAACAGAATCTGCGATTGTGATACTCTGTAACAAAAGTTGCATTACTCAAGACCTATAATTTAGGTCTGGGCCAGGGGTTTTGGGGGAATGGGATATTGGGACGTTGACAAAGCTCCTCTTGACAGTGAAGTTAATAAAGAAAGGAGTATCTTTCCTTTGATATCAACATTCCATTATTCCACCATTCCATTATTCCATGTGCGGGGCAAAAACATCGGGCCTCGAAAAACTTATTCATCTCAGTCAGTTGTACAAATTCCGAGACGTCAAATTATAACATATCGATATCATCGTTACGCTATTCCGTACTTTTCATACCTGAAAAATTTATGCAGTCAGCTTAAGCTCCCAATGAAGCTCCCCGCAGCAAGCTGCGGGGTATCAAAGCCGAATTGCGCCGAAGCCAACCCGCCTTCGCTCTAAAGAGCCCTTCGGCAGTGAGCGCAGGGCCGAACTGCTTCGGCGCGGTTCGCCACGCCATTCATCCCTGTAGCAAGCTACAGGGTATTCTGGCGAAGGCGAATAAAATCACCACCCTCCTTTTCTTGGATTTGGAAAAATTTGACCTAGTCCCCAAAGTTGTGATAATGTAATTACGAGATAGATTCCTAAATAGGGTTGAATCGGGTTCAGTTATAATTGATATGACAAGAAGTCTGTACATCGCTAAAGATCTTATGAGGCAAGATGAATGGATTTAGACATAAAAGTATTGCTGGTCGATAATTTTGCCCCCATGAGACGTGCCATTAGGGGGATTTTCAGTCAGATAGGGTTCAAAAACATCATTTTG
>DAOVAK010000544.1 GCA_030671095.1 Deltaproteobacteria bacterium
GAGGGCATCTTCAACCTTTTTCACACAGGAGGCACAGGACATGCCATGGATAGGCAAAGTGACCTTTTCTATCCCCGCCTCATATCCCAAATCCCTGATGGTGGTCACAAAATCCCCTATGTGAACCCGCGATGGGTCGAAAGTAATGGTGGCTTTCTCCGTGGCAAAATTCACGTTGGCATCCACGATGCCGCTCATCTTCGATAGCCCCTTTTCAATCTTGGCAACACAACTGGCACAGCTCATCCCCGTTATAGGGAGCTCGGCCTTCTTCAAACCCTCCACGGGAACGGCTTCATCCAGTTTTCCTTCCTCATCCTTTCTCTCGGCAGGCTCCATGAACTTCTCGGGGGAGGCATCAAACTTCTCCTTACATGCCACGTTGCAGAAGTAGATGAACCCTCCTCTGTACACACTCATGGCGGCAGCATAAGGGATCTCCACACTCATCCCGCAAACGGGATCAATTGCATCTCCCCATTCTTTGGTCCTCTGGATATATTTCTGAGGCTCCCTATTGAAAGCCTCCCTGCAGTAGATGGCGCAAAAATAGTAATCGGCTCCCTCATATGTCGTCTTGTCAGAGGCCGATTTCTCATCAACGATCATCCCGCAAACCAAATCGATAGCCACAGCGTCTCATCTCCCTTATCTTAATGAAGGTAAAACAATGTTATTCTGAGGAACCCATATAAATATAATTATCGATCACTTCCGATGCAAGTTCTTCCTCTCCACATTTCCGGGTTCAATAGTTCAGCCAGCTTTTTATTTGAATGTACAGGTTATTATCCTCCTGTAACGCAAAATATTTTGTGATTAATGGCACCAGCAAACATTCATATTATCCTATAAGTCACAGCATAGGGAAATAAGGTGAATCATGTATTTCATGAGGAGAAATACAGTATTTTGAGTTTTTTCTCCCGTAGTTTCAAGAACTTGCTTTGTATGCGGATAAAGCAGGGGCCCGTCACGGCTCCTCAAGACTCCGAATCTTTTTTCTCATGCTTCCCGATCAAAAATGATGAGACGTGGTCCCAGCTTGACTGTCAAAATAATGGGGAAGAGGGCTATAGATAGTTACACATCCCCTAAGAATGACCCCTATATTACGGTAAGAATTTTCTCAAAAATGGGATGAATCCCCCCATCAAACCGAGTCTATAAACGTCCACGACTAAGGCCAAAGACACTTGAACGCTAGTAGATCCGGTAAATGCTTCTTTAATGGCATTTTGGAGTGTTGCCGCCGTAAGTCTCCCGGTTGGCTTGGGCGAGCCTGTTCATGAACCGGGTCCACCACCCCTCCTTTTTGGCGGAAACGTATTTGTCCGGATTTTTTTCAAAGGCCTCATAACAGGATGAAGCACAAAAGTAAAACTTCTCCCCTTTATACTCCAGGCTGGCGGCAGCATGAAACTCGCTAACCTCCATGCCGCAGATCGGATCCTTTCCCATGGTGATCACCCCAGTTTTCTAGTGGCAATTTAGTTTCTTCTTCTCATCCTCTTTTCCGGCAGCGGAATCTGAATGAGAATGCCCTCCGCCGCAGCAGCCCGTTCCACCGCGGCGCATCAGAAAGAAGAACAACCCAACGATTCCCAAAATGATGAGCCATTTTTCCATGTGCAACCCTCCTTTGCCGATTTCATAAACTGTCCCAAAAGGATATGTTTCGTACTCTTATCCTTCGACGGAATCCCCTACGATAACCTTTAGCCCTTGAATCCCGGCTATTCTCACTATCTGCCCCCTGGAAAACTTACCGTCCGTGGCCGTTGCTCTCCATATTTCATTTCCAACCCTGACTTTTCCATGCGGATTGATATCCTCCACCACCACTGCCTTACGGCCGGTCATCCCCTCCATCCCGGTCTGAACCTTGGATTTCATTGCCCCGATGATCTTAAAGTAAACGAAACCGCTGGCAAGGAGGACCACAAGATACGCGGGCAACGCCGTCCTGACGGGGAGAAAGAAGAACAGTGGTAAAGCTAGAATCGGGGAAGATAAGACAATATGGCACATGTCTAAACCTCCGTATTTTCAAGTGTTCCGCTCCCTCAACTTAACCTCTCGCTTTGCTCGATGTCTTTGTAGAATCCTCCTCAATTTCTTTTCGCTCACCCTGCGGGTAAAGGCCGGCTCTCCATTCACGAAGACAGCGGGCACCTCTTCCTTGAACCTCTCCTAGAGGTCATTCCTTGATTCGATGTCGACCTCCTGGAATTCGAAGGGGATCTCCTTCCGAACCCTCAAGATAATCTCCCTGGCGACAACGCAGAGGAAATATCCCTTTTTCGTATACAACTGGACTTTTAGGTTCATGGCGCACCTGAAACCCCCTCTCCTAGGCCTGGCACACCTGTTGATAATCTACCAACTGGGTGATGGAGGCGTCCTTGCCGCAGAGGGGACAGTTTTCATCCCTTTCCATATTGAATTCGCTGAAGGTCATATCCAGTGCATCAAAAACCAAAAAGCGCCCGATGAGGGGATCGCCTTGACCCGAAAGGAGCTTTATCGCCTCAAACGCCTGTATCATACCGATGATCCCCGCGATGGCGCCAATGACCCCGGCCTCCTGGCATGAGGGGACAGAACCCGGCGGAGGAGGATTAGGGAAGATACATCGGTAGCAGGGGCCCTTATACCATGAATGGAAGACAGTAGCTTGCCCGTAGAACTTCAGGATACCCCCCAAGACCAAGGGTTTCTTCTCGAAATAACAGGCATCATTGATCAAGAACTTCGTGGGGAAATTATCGCTTCCATCTATGACCACATCATAAGGCTCGATAATCCCCCGCACGTTCTCGGAAGTCACCCGGGTTTCGTAGGTGCGAACCTTCACATCTGGATTGAGGGCCTTCAGCTTCCCTCTGGCGGAACGGACCTTTTCCCTACCCACATCCTTGGTGAAATGGA
>DAOVAK010000166.1 GCA_030671095.1 Deltaproteobacteria bacterium
CTCTTTGTGATAGATATACTCCCGGCTGGCGGCCCCTTTGGCACAGAGGGTCCCTGCACTGTGAGGGTTGCTCTTGGTCCCCTCCACTTTTATAATGACCCCATCTTTGACGTAAGCGTCTATGCCACAGTGGGAAAATGGGTTGCAGATGGCGCAAATGGTCTGCCGGATTTCCACGTCACTCTCTTCCACTGGTACTTTGCCTGTGGGTATCCGATTTGCCTCAAAGTACGTGTTGATGCTCATGATGCTGTTCGTCCTTTCGTAACACTTTAGCCGTTTGAAAAGCCCTTGGGCTAAGCGGCATTCTCTGGAGGAGCCAAAAAATTTGCTCGGTGCCCTTAAGTATGGCGCACAAAGCGAAGTAGCTCTGAAAGCGGTGTTCTGTCATCATTGAACTTGGGCCGGTCTTTATTTGGGCGGCCTGTGTGCGCAGGCGTCATGGCAAGGGAGGCCGTCTAAGAAAACCTGCGCAGAAGGCAGGGTTTTTGGCCCCTCCAGAGAACCCCGCTCAGCCCGCCAAGAGTTTTTGCACGGCTGTTTCAAAGGGCTAAAATGTTACGTCCTTTCTATACTTTTCCCCTTCAATCAGCCGCCCGTTCTTTCTCATGGTCTGTCCATTCTCGGATTTTCGATGACCCTCTGTTCTACCTGTTTCCACGTATTCCTTGGGAAAATATAGGAAACTTTTGGATGGGTCCCCTCGGATGCAAGCAATTGTTCAGACTTCCTCAGTTTCTCCCGAATAGGACTATTAGGATCATCCAGGTCCCCGAAAACCATGACCTTTGACGGACATTCTGCAACACATGCAGGTTCTCTTCCCTGATCGATTCGATGTACGCATAAATTACACGTGGAAGCCTTTCCGGGCGGATGCATCCGATGGGCTTCTGCAATCCCTTCGAAGGGTAGGTTTTGCCCGGGGAAATAATCCTCTTCGGGATTTACATCAATGACGCCGTATGGACACGCCTTAATGCACTCACCATGCCCCTGACATTTTTTCTGATCAATAAGGACAATTCCATCCGGACGTTTGTAGATCGCATGTTCCGGGCAAGCTTCAACACAAGGCGGACTATCGCAATGCATACAGGCGTACCGGAAGTATATGATACGGTCGAGTGACTCACTTTCCAATTCCAAGACCCTGTTCCACCACACGCCCGGTCTGGTAAAGTTTTCCTGTTTGCACGCTATGACGCATGTCATGCAACCGGTACACCGATTCAGATCAAGGAGTATTCCGTATCTCGCCATGATTCAACCTCCTCCTCATTTTACTCAATCCAGTTCATGCCTTGACCACCTCACAGACCACCTCTTTATAAGGAGGAAATCCGGAGATGGGATCGAATTGTCTCGGTATCAACTCATTGACATTTGCCTTCGCCCATCCATGCATTATGCCCAGGACACCGGGAGGAACCATAATGGTGGGTTTCGCTTTCACACGCATCTGGCCATAAGCAGTCTTAAGAAACACCTCGTCTCCCCTGTGAATATCTCTCTTAGCCGCATCTTTGGGGTTGATCGTCAAGAGCGGATCTCTCTGAAGTTCCAACAGCCACGGTGAATCTTCTCGCCATTTACTGTGGGTGATATAGGGAACCCTGGAACCGGAAATCAAAACCAGGGGATATTCTGAGGTTGTCTCCATGGGTTCTCTATATTCGGGCAGACCTGGATAGCCATGTTTTTCCAGGGCCAGTGAGACGGCTTCGACTTTGCCTGACGGCGTCATGAAACCCGGTTTTTTGTCCGGCCTCATATCTCCTGTTTCATACTTTCTGTACAATTCTCGGCCTGAGCCCGGGACATTGACACCTTCTACCTGATTCTTTCTCAAATCCTCATAGCTGATATTCCATAGCCCCAGGATATCGTTGCAGGCCGCCTCCACGTCCCCGTTGAAAAAGGTGTCTGCATGTCCTAAACGGACGCCTATCTCCAGGGCGATTTGCCAATCTTCTTTGCACTCTCCTAATGGTTTGACGGGTGTGCGTCCAAATACCTGTCTTCCGAAAAAGGCAAAAGGGGCCAATCTCTCGTAGTTCATGGATGCAGGCAGCACGAGATCCACATAATCATGGGTCTGTGGACGGTAGAAATAATCCACGGCCATGGCGAACTCGAGGCTTTCAATAGCCTGCTGATATTCGTGTGTCTGTGGCCAGATCATGGTGTTGAAACCCCAACCGAGGAATGCTTTGATCTTTCCCTCCTTTATCCACTCAACAAGATAGTTCGTTTGAATCTCAAAGAGTTTCTCTGCCCAGGCGGGGAAGGCTTCCAGGTCCAATCGGTGCTCCCTCATCTCCATCATTTTGTCACGCATGCAAAACTTTGGCGGGCCATCAGCCCAGTTTGGCCCCCCCATTTCCACCAACGGGTCGGTAGGTTTTGGAACGCCTCCTGGGATATCAATGTAGCCACATACGGCAGGAACCAACAATATGGCCCGATGGTTGTTTGTGGCGTTCAAATCATGGGTGGTGGCCTGGGCGCCGGTCAAGAACGCTCCGGGCCGATGTGTGGCATAGAGACGGGCCGCATCAATGATTTTTTTGGCTGGTACCCAGGTAATCCCCTCTACTTTTTCCGGCGTAAAGCCTTTGACATATGCTTTCAATTCATCGATTCCATGGATCCATTTATCACAGAATTCCTTATCCTCGAGACCTTCCTCGAAAATGACGTTCATCATGCCCGCAGCAAGTGCTGCCGTTGTGGCTGGGCGGGGCTGCAAATGGATGTCAGCCAAGGTCCCAGCAGTTGGGCTAATTCTGGGATCCACCACAATAAATTTCACACCCCGTTCTTTTGCATCCGCAAGCTGGGCATGACATAGGAAGGGTTGACCGGAATAGGCGGGATTGGTTCCCCAGATGAGCATTGATTTTGTTTCCTCGGTGGGAAGGCCTCCCATGGTTGGAAACCCATAAGTGAGCAACTCGGCCAACTGGGCAGCTCTTCGGCAGGCCGTGGAACTCTCACACCCGTAATTGACCGAACCGTAGGTGGCTGCTAGGCGTTGGACAGCGGCCCTAGGCTCCTTAGGATCGCCCACATAGAAGAAAACGGCATGAGGCCCGTACTCCTCCTTTATTCGATTCAAATGATCCACAATCATGTCATAGGCTTCATCCCAGGAAATTCGAACGTAACCGGGATCAGTTGATCCCTTCGGGTTGGTTCGCTTCATGGGATATTTTAGACGGTCCGGATGATAAAGTCGCTGGAGGGTCGCATAGGCCTTTGAACAGAGAGGAGATGCAGGAAACCCGGGCCATGGTTCAATACGGGTCACCACATCACCCCTTCTAAAGAACTTGATTCCGCAAGTTGGGCATTCATTGCAGCCATCACAAAAAGTGTATCCCTCTGTTTCCTCCTCTGCTTCAGCAGCTCCTGTCTGTGTCTGGGCAAATAACTCTTTATCTACCCTATTCTTGTTGGAAGCCATGGAAATCCTCCTTGATGAATTGTCGCCCAAGTTCTTGATTATAAATAAAGGCTTCATGGACTAATGCCCTAATCAAGGCTTGCATGAAGCACTTACTCCCCAAGATAAGCCTCAATAACCTTCCTATCCTTAACGACCTCTTGTGGCTCCCCTTCCGCAATCTTCTCCCCATAATTGAGAACGACCAATTTCGTTGAGAGATTTAATATGGCTTTCATCACGTGCTCTACCACGATCAGGGTAATCCCGGAATCACCTATTTCCTTTAGCAGACGCAAGGCCTCCTCCATCTCTGTTGGCGCTAACCCGCTCATCACCTCATCGAACAATAAGAGCTTGGGCTTGGTCGCCAATGCCCTGGCAATCTCCAACCTCTTGCGATCCACGACTCCAAGCGTTGCGGCCCTCGTCAAGCTCTTTCCACCCAACCCGATGAACTCCAGAATCCTCTCACATTCTCCCTTAGCCTCGCTCATACTCAGAACCGGATCACTGCCATAAAGCCGACCAATCATCACATTCTGTAAGGCCGTCATGTGCGTAAAAGGCTTGGTTAACTGGAAAGTCCTGGCTATACCATTCTGACATACCTTATGAGGCTTAAGACCCGTTATATCCCTTCCTCTAAACTTGATCTCTCCTCTTTCTGGTTTAAGAACACCACTTATCAAATTAAAGAGTGTCGTCTTGCCTGAGCCATTGGGACCGATGAGGCCAATGATCTCGCCTTCATTAACGGCAATATCCAGATCGCTGATAGCGACCAGACCTCCGAAAGACTTTGTTAAGCTGTTTACCTCAAGAAACAATTTGACTGCCCCCCCTTAAAAGCCGGTGGCGAGCTTTTGTTATCAACTCAACCAATCCTTCTGGCAAAAATAAGACCACTATAATAAATAGGACGCCAAACACTGCAACGTGCATTCCTCCTGGCAAATACAGAGAGAGAAATTGTTTAAGTAAAACAAAAAAGACGGACCCGATAATCGGGCCTATAATCGTACCCACACCGCCGACGAAGACGATAATCACCGCATCAAAGGTCCAAACTGGTTCGAACAGTCCGCCCGCTCTGAAGGCTGCGCTATAATAGGCATAGATCCCTCCAGTCAAGCCGGCCATGAAAGTGCTGATCAACAAGGCCAAGAGTTTATGTTTTTGGGTATTAACACCAGAAGCCTCCGCCGCTTCTTCGTCTTCACGAACAGCCATCAAGCCCATTCCAAGTCTTGAGCGGCTTATCCAATAAACCGCGGCCACTGACAGCACCGCAAAGACTAAACTGAGATAATATCGGGGAATGAGGCTGTAGGCGCTCAAGAGTTTCATGGGCATGACATCGGCCTCAGGGAGAATCGTGTAAAAGACCGATCTCAGTATCTCCGCCAGGACCAGTGTTCCTATAATAAAATATATACCCTTCAGCCTGAAGGCAGGAAATCCTATAATCATGGCAAAGATTGTTGCCGCCAATGCCCCTCCCAAGAGCGCGAAGGGAAGGGGCAGTCCAACATGTAGCCAGATGTAACGAGCGGTCAGGGCCCCTACCCCAAAAAAGGCAGCATGGCCAAGATTCACCTGCCCAGCATATCCGCCAATGACATTCCAGCTCTGAGATAACGTAATATAGAGCAAAGTCAAAAAGAACCAGGTCAAGACATCGGTTCGCGTGGTTATCAGAGGCATAAATATTAGAAGAATGATTATGCCAGTGATTATTGCCAATTTTTTCAAGTCGATCGCCAATTTGGACACCCCTATGCTTTTCCGAACAGTCCTTGCGGCCTGAACATCAGAATCAATAGAAATATTACCAGACCAAGGACCACCGTGTACGGGCCCATGAAAATGGCGCTGACCGCCTCAACTATCCCCAGGATCAGGCCCGCAAAGAATGCCCCACCGACGCTCCCTATTCCCGCCAACACCAAAACGATGAGGGCATTTAGTGTCCAGGACATACCAATATCCGGAGTGACTGTTTGCATCATGCCAACCAAGATTCCCGCTATACCAGCCAAAGCCGCCCCCAAGGCAAAAGTGATCAAATAGGTCCGGTCCACGTTGATACCCATCAGCTTCGCAGCCTTCCAGTTTTCGGTCGTTCCCCTGACGGATTTTCCAAAATACGTCTTGGTGAGCAAAAGGTGCAGTCCGAAAATGATTACCACAGCCACCAACAGGCCCGCCAAGGGAACATAACCGACCCTTATTCCTAGAATTGCGAACGACTCACCACTATAAGCAGGCGTTATGGCCCTCTCATCGGAGGTCCAGAGCACCCTGGCTATCTGGGGAAATATGAGGAATAACCCAAATGCCACGAGTAAGGAATTTTTTACTTTGGCCTCTTCATGGAACCTGGCCAGGCCAGAGAAGAGGAACTTATAACAGATCCCCCCAAGAACAAATAGAGCAATCCCGACCAAAGGTAGACACAGCAATGGGTCCAAACCGATCAAGGTAAAAAGCCAAAAGGCTATGTACCCACCCAACATCAAGAATTCTCCATGGGCCACATTGAGGATTTTCATCACACCGAAGGTCAGGGAAAGGCCCACTGCGATCAGACCGTACATTGCACCCACGTTGATACCATTGACTAGTGTCTGAGCCACAAGTCCAAACATCACTCACATACTCCAAATTCAGCTTGTGCCAAGATAGGCACCTATCACCTTTTCATCATCCAATAAGCTAGTGGCCTCACCGTGTCCGGCAACTCGGCCATTCTCAATGATGTATGCCCTTTTGGCGAGTCCCAAAGCGGCCCGAACATTCTGTTCTACGAGAAGAAGGCTCACCCCAGACTTTTTTATCTGTTTAATAACATCGAAAATACTCTTCACAATCAAGGGAGCCAACCCCAAGGACGGCTCATCACACATCAGCAACTTTGGCTTGCCCATCAAGGCCCGTCCTATGGCCAACATCTGTTGTTCCCCGCCACTCAGGGTCCCGGCCGCCTGTTT
>DAOVAK010000797.1 GCA_030671095.1 Deltaproteobacteria bacterium
CCCCCATAACCGCACAGGAGAAGGGTGGGGCACTGGAGTGCTTCACCTGCTATGATCTTACTCTGAGGAAAAACCTCCTTTAAGTAATCCCCGGCACCAATTGTCCCTGCGGAGCCGGTCTGAGAAATAAAACCGGCATAACGATCATTTTTGGACATTAATTTGCTGAGAACCTCTTCCATCGCGTGACCAGTCACTTCATAGTGCCACAGATGATTTCCGAATTCATCGAACTGGTTGAAAATAACGATGTCCTCCCGGGTCTCCCTGAGTTCCCAGCACTTATCGAAAATTTCTTTGACATTGCTCTCGCAACCGGGTGTGGCGATGACCTCTCCGGATACCTTCGAAAGCCAATCGAACCGTTCCCTGCTCATCTCCTCCGGAAGGATAGCAATGGACTCACAGGCCAAGAGTGTGGCATCATAGGCTCCTCCGCGGCAGAAATTACCCGTTGACGGCCAGACCGCCTTCTGCTGTGTAGGATCAAACTGGCCGGTCACCAGCCTGGGAACCAGACAACCGAAAGTGGCCCCCACTTTGTGGGAGCCGGTAGGAAACCACTTGCCGACGAGGGCGATGATTCTGGCATCAACCCCTGAAAGTTCCGAAGGAATTTCCATGTAGTTAACATCACCAAAATCGCCGCCCAATTCGAAGGGCTCGTTTTTCCAGGTGATTCGGAACAGATTGTGCGAGTCGATCGCCCACAGTCCAATGTCTTTCAGTTTCTTCCTTATTCCTCCGGGAATCAGACCGGGATCCTTCTGTTCACGGAAAGTGGGGATAACAATATTTCTCTCTCGAGCCCGCT
This sequence comes from Deltaproteobacteria bacterium, assembly GCA_030671095.1. The sequence goes on from DAOVAK010000797.1 coordinate 815, forward strand.
GGACGGTTCGTTCCAGTTGTTCCTCATGGATGGTCAAATCAAACATTAGAGATTCCTCTCATGCCCCTCGTGAGTCATACAACACCGATTTCCGCAGGGCGTAGTAGTTGATCCGGGAGCCAACAGGACTAAAGGCATAGCCTGGATAGCATCGGATTCTTCAAGGAAGAAGACGGAGTGCCCCAGAGGGGCAGATTTCCGCACACAGCCCGCATCCGTCGCAACTTTCCTGATTCAGGGTTATCTTTGGGGTGAACGCAATGGCACCGTAAAAGCACACTCTGCCGCACAGCTCACATCCTCCTTTGGTTAGGTTGATGCATTTTTCTGGATCTATCTGAGCCCTCAGGGGGGGGCTCTTGGCCAGTTCATCAATGGTGACGATATGGGGAAGGGCTTTCCCTCGAATGTCGTCCCACGAATCAATGCCCTCCCTGTCCATGTATGCGGATAAACCATCCAGGATGCCTTGAAAGGATTCATACCCGTGCCACATGACACTGGTGCAAATCTGGACGGTGGTAGCCCCGATCATCATGTACTCCACTACGTCCTCCCAGGTACTGATTCCACCGACTGCCGAGATCGGGATGCTTACGGTCTTGGCCACCTCTGATACGTGGCGCTGGGTAATCGGCTTGATGGCAGGGCCAGAATATCCCCCATAGGCACACAGTTTCGGTATCCCCGTGGCAATGTCCACGCCGGCAAAGGATCGGACTGAATTGGCGATGGTCAGGAAGTCGGCGCCCCCCTCTTCAGCGGCTTGGGCAATGGGCACCATGTTGTGGGTTGTCGGCGTCAGCTTGATGCCCACCGGCAGGGACACCGCTTTTTTGACGGTCTGAACCTGCCTGAAACAAGTATCCGGGTCGTTACCCATTTGAAATCCC
>DAOVAK010000765.1 GCA_030671095.1 Deltaproteobacteria bacterium
CCCCCCATATAGACACCCGCCTTCACCGCATTGACGATTCGATCCAGTTCCACGTGTCCCGGTATGATATCGTTGGCCGAATTGGCAATCCCTACCAATGGCCTGGCCAATTCTTCATTTGTGTAACCCATGGCCTTAAACAGGGAACGATGGGGGGCACGCTCTATACCAGATTTTACGCTGTCGCTTTTCATGCATTCTCCTCAGGAATCGTTATTCGGGACTCGTTGTTCGATAAGCGTTCACAGGTTCAGAGTTCACCGTTCAGGGTTATCTTTCTTTCGTTGACCTTGCTCGTAGGACGGTTCAGATTTTCGCTGAACCCTGAACCATTGAACCCGTGAACGGTTACCGAATAACAAATAACGATTCCCGACTCAAGTGTGCGAAAGTTTGTACTGAAAGCTATCCTCCAAGGCTTGCCAGCTTGCCCCAATAACATCCGTAGAAACCCCGATGGTGCTCCATAAACGCTCTTGATCGCGTGATTCTATAAAAACCTTCACCCGGGCCCCTGTTCCATCGCGACCTTCAATCACTCGCACCTTAAAATCAACAAGGTGCATTTTTTCTAAGTCCACCAGAAAGAACTTGTTCAGGGCCTTTCTCAAGGCATTGTCCAGCGCGTTGACCGGGCCGTCTCCCTCTGCCGCAGTTATTTCTTGTTGATCCCCCACGGAAATCTTGATGGTGGCGTATGCCCTGCACGGAAAATCCTTCTCCTTTTCAATAGCCACCCGGAATGATTCCAATTGAAATAGCGGTTTGAATTGCCCGCTGAGTCTTTTCAACAGAAGCTCAAAAGAGCCTTCCGCTGCATCAAACTGATACCCTTCGTGCTCTAATCGCTTTATCTCGTTGGCGATTTCCCGACTGTCAAATCCATCTCCTCCGAGCTCGACCCCAAGTTCCCTGGCCTTGTAATCCACATTGCTCTTACCGGAAAGATCGGACATAAGCACACGGCGCTCATTTCCAATGACCTTTGGTTCCATGTGTTCGTAAGCCTTGGGCGTCTTCATGATGGCATTGACATGGATGCCTCCCTTATGGGCAAAGGCGCTTATTCCCACAAAAGGGCGTCCGTTAAACGGGGTCATGTTGGCCACCTCACTGACGTAGCGCGACAGTTCCGTGAGACGCAGGAGATCCTCCTTGCTCATACATGACAGCCCCATCTTTAGCTGGAGGTTAGGAATGACTGAGGTCAAATCAGCGTTGCCGCATCGCTCGCCGTACCCGTTTATGGTTCCCTGAACCATCACAGCACCGGCGCGGACCGCCACCAGAGTGTTTGCCACCGCAAGGCCACAGTCGTTGTGGGTATGAATTCCCACTTTTACCGGAATATGTGGACATATCCTTTCCATAATCTCCTGTATCTCAAAAGGGAGTGCCCCTCCGTTTGTATCACACAGCACGATCACATCGGCTCCACCTGAAACGGCGGCCTCTATTGTCTTCATGGCATAGTCCGGATTGTTCTTGTAGCCATCAAAGAAATGTTCGGCGTCATAAATGACTTCCCGGCCCTGAGAATAAAGATGGGCCACGCTGTCCTCAATCATGGCCAGGTTCTCATCAAGAGTAGTAACTAAAACCTTCTTGACATGGAGATCCCAACTCTTGCCAAAGATGGTCACTGCAGGTGTTTCGGATTGAAGAAGGGCTATGAGGTTTGGATCTTCTTCAGGGCGTGTATTCTGTCGCCTCGTACTCCCAAAAGCTGCAAGGCACGCATGCTTAAAGGACACCTTTTTGGCCAGTTCAAAAAAATGCACATCTCTGGGATTGGAACCTGGCCACCCCCCCTCGATGTAATGTATCCCCATGTCATCGAGTCTTTGGGCGATCCGGAGTTTGTCTTCAGCAGAAAAATTGATCTTTTCTCCCT
>DAOVAK010000358.1 GCA_030671095.1 Deltaproteobacteria bacterium
GCAGGACGTGAAGCGAAGTCTCAAGGTTTCAGATTTCGCGTACATTCTCCAAGAGGGCAAGATTACACTAAAAGGAAGCCCAAGATATTTTACCGAAGAGACGGTGAAGAAGGCCTATTTTGGCCTTTAAATTCATATTTCTCGCGTGCTCGGCGATGTGAAGTGATTTCAAAAGCAATCTCGTTAGATTGGCCGCAAGGTCGCCTCAGGGACGGAATATCTTGCACGAATAAGGGTAATAAAATCATGCTAGGAATACTTGATCCATTTGTTAATGGTATCTTACTCGGAGGACTTTATGCCGTCATTGGGATAGGACTCTCCATGATCTTTGGAATCATGCGGCAAGTCAACTTGGCCCATGGTGAACTGATGATCCTCTCAAGCTATTTTAGCCTGGTATTTTTGCAGCTGCTGGGAGTGCATCCTCTATTGACCCTCTTCCTTGTTCTTCCTGTCATGTTTTTCTTCGGCTATTTGATACAGACTTTTCTCTTCAACAGGGTCATGCAAAAGGGCCTAGAGCCCTTCCTCATGGTCTCTTTCGGACTCTCCATCATCTTACAAAACGCCCTGTTGCTTACCTTCACGCCTGATGCCCGCTCACTAAAAACAGAGCTGGTTATTAAGAGTGTCAATGTGTTTGACATCTTTAGTGTACCATTGATCTACCTGGTCAATTTTGCAGTCGGCCTTCTGGTGTTGGTTTTACTGCATCAATTCATGAGAAGGACCTACCTAGGGTGGGCCATTCATGCCGCCTCCGACGACCTATCTGGCGCGAAACTGATGGGCATCAACCCGAAAAAGGTCTATGCCGTGGCCATGGGCCTTGCGGCAGCAACCGCCGCCGTCTCAGGAGTGCTCGTGGGTATGAGCTTTACCTTCTATCCCCATTCCGGGACCCAGTATCTGATTATAGCATTCGGGGTGGTTATCATTGGCGGCTTGGGGAGTCTGCCTGGGACATTCCTGGGGGGTATGATTTTGGGGGTTTCTCAGTTGGTTGGCGGCCGAATAATCGGGCCAGGGTTTCAGCTATTGAGTGGGTATATTATCCTGCTCGTGGTGCTGACCATAAGGCCTCAGGGCCTATTAGGCAGGAGGTAGGCCTGGACATGTCGGGCAATCGGATTCGTCTTTCTATAATTATATTGGTATTGGCAAGCCTCGTGATTCTACCCCATTTGGCATCTCGCTACGTGGTGAATGTCCTCTTGCTGGTGTGTGTCTATGCGGCTCTGGCCTCCATGTGGAATCTTCTTGCTGGTTATTCGGGCATGGTCTCATTGGGCCAGCAGATGTTTATCGGATTGGGAGGGTATACCCTTGCCGTCCTCTCTTTATACTACAAAGTTCCCATTTACCTGAGTGCACTCTTGGGAGGAATAGTGTCCGTCGTGCTCGCCCTATTGATATCAATGTCCATCTTCAGGATGAAAGGGGTCTATTTTGCTATAGGAACCTGGGTCATAGCAGAGGCATTGGGAATATGCTTCAGCAATTGGGGCTATGTCAGGTACGGAATGGGCCTATTTATACAACCTGCCTATAAGCTCTCCATGACATCCATCTATTACGCAGCCGTTTTTGCATGCATAGGTTCCCTTGCCATCGTCTATTTTTTGCTCCGTTCCAATCTAGGCCTTGCGCTCATGGCCATAAGGGATGACGATGCAGCATCGGAGGCCATGGGCGTTAATATCTTCAGGTGTAAGCTCACGTGCTTTCTGATCAGTGCGTTTATTACGGGTGCGGGAGCCGGTATATTGTATTTGAACGCGATTTTCATACAACCCTTTGAGGCCTTCGGCATTGGCTGGACAGTGAAGTTGCTTTTTGTCGTGATTATCGGCGGGATCGGGACTGTTGGCGGGCCCATCGTTGGAGCCGTCATATTTGTACTTTTACAACAGTTCCTTTCTGAATATGTGGGTTACAACCTGATTATCCTCGGAGGGATCACCATCGCGGTGATTTTTTTCGCCCCAAGAGGCATTTTAGGCACACTGCAGATGAAATTAGGATTCGAGCTTTTCCCCGTCCGCCGAGAGTAATGGTTTAGTGGTTGAGTTGTTGAGAGGTTAAGGCCGTCCAAGGTCCGTATTTCTTGAGTGGAGCTATTTGACATTTGCCACCGGTAAACCATTACTCCAGTGCTCCATCACTCCATGTGGGCGGCACAAAACCCGTACTGATTTGAAGGCTTATAATTTCAATTAATCGACAGAATTTTCAAAAACTAAATACAAGGGGGTACTTAAAATGATTGACCGAAGCATATCGTCTTTAAGGACACTGCGCCCGGATACAGAATTTGACAAGTCAGTCTTCTGGTTTAGAGATGACCTGCATCAGCCCTATGCCATATCTCCTATGGGCATGACCACTCTCCAGGCACATCATGCCTGGGGATACCACGTGGCTGCGGAGATGACCAAACTTCCGCCCTCAAAAGGAGGTCATGTCAAAATACATAAAGGGAGGGTCTATCTAGGTTTTGCCCTGATAGATGATCCAAAAGAGATTGGCGAGCGAGAGAAAGAGTTCGGCAAATTGGTCGGATACTGCATAGATCACTGGGATGAATATTATCAAGAGCTTATCCAGGAAGTGATATCAAATCTAGACACTCTGAACGGGGTGGATACGGACAAATTGATCCTGCCGCATCTGTTAGAGCACTTCAAAAGGGCAGAGAAACTGAACAGAAAAAACTGGGAGCTTCACTTCCGCATGATGTATCCGGCAGATGCTGTCTATTTTGCCTTTGAGGATTACTGCAATAAGCGCGGACTGGAAGAAAAAGATTTTGTGAACATGCTGACGGGATTTGAAAGCATTGCCACACAAACGGATGAAGAGCTGTGGGGGCTCGCCAAGTTTGCGGAGGAGTCTGGCCTTAAGGATTTAATATTGAACACGGAAAGCAACGAGATCCTTGAAAAGCTGGGTAAGAATGAGGCTACCAGAGATTGGTTGGAAAAATTCCATCGCTTCCTGGAGATATATGGAAACCGTGTCGTGGCCGCTCACCTGGATGTGACAACACCCACATGGAAAGAGGATCCTGCACCTGTCTTGGACACCATCAAAGGCTATTATGCACGGATGGACACGGGTTGGGATTTCAATAAATCCAGGCAGGAAACCCATGACCAGAGGGAGAAAGCTATAGCAGATTTTGAGACCAAGCTTAAAGACAATGAAGAAAAGAAGGAGTTCAGGCATTTGCTCAAGGCTGCTCAGGGCGTATATGCCTTCCAGGAAGATCATGGGTTCTACATCGACCAGGGTTCTACCGCCGCTTTACGTAATGCCATTATTGCCTGTGGTAAAAGGCTCTATCGAAGAGGGCTAATCGAAGACCCAGAGGACGCGAATTTCCTGACTTTCCATGAAATGATTGAAACCATGGAAGGCCTGATTGATAACGAACCCATTGCGAGGTATCACTACGGTGCCCTGATTCCAAATGTTGTCAAGGAGAGGAAAAATGATGCTCGGCTGGCATCAGAGCAGGATGCACCCCTTACCCTTGGCAATGTCCCGGAAAAAATGACGGATCCTGTGGGGGCAAAGGTCTTCGGTATCATCGACGAGATATTGCATCCCAAAGGGGAGAAGGAGGTTGAAGAGAGATTGGAAGGTTTTCCCGGGGCACCCGGCATTGTTGAAGGTCCGGCCAAGGTCGTCATGGATTACCAGGATTTCCAAAAGGTTGAAGCAGGGGAAATTCTCGTCTGTCCCTACACGGGAACCGCCTGGACGCCCCTTTTCGTCAAGATAGCCGGTGTGGTCACCGACACCGGGGGCATGCTGACGCACGCTGCCATCGCGGCAAGGGAATACAACATTCCCGCTGTCGTGGGCACATGGAATGCCACCAACTCAATAAATGATGGGGATATTATTAAGATTGATGGTAACACGGGGATCGTTGAAGTCCTAGAGAGGGCAAAGTAGGCAGAGGGGATTCCCAAATCCACCGTCTAATTTGGGTACTAAAACTGAAATTAGTAGGTTATGCGCATTCCTGATCTCCAGCAAGGTATTAGATGTAAGGCGCCGAGGAGCGACGACTGAGGCGTATGGAGTAATACGCCGCAAGCCTTTCGAGA
>DAOVAK010000395.1 GCA_030671095.1 Deltaproteobacteria bacterium
CTATATTGGAAGCCTGAGAGGGACGCGGATCCCTTATTTCCAGTCCCCAGTGCCTGGGCTTCCCATGGTCCACTGGCGCTAGCCTCTGCCATTAGGCGTTAGTCATTCTCCCGCGAATTAAGCGAGAGATGGGAGGGAGAAGTCAATGGAGTTTGTAAAGCTCTTCGAACCAATCACCATAAATAGACTGAAAATAAAAAACAGAATCGTCATGCCTTCCATGGCGCTGGTCTACACGAGAGACTATTCCTTCAACGAGACCTACAGGGCCTTTTATAGAGAGAGGGCCAAAGGGGGCGTCGGACTGATAACCATTGGACCTGTTGGCATTGACACGGTGGGTTGTGCCCCTTTAACGCTTGGGCTCTTCGATGATAAATACATTGAGCCTCTTAAATCGTTCATCGAAGAACTCCACAGGGAAATCGACGTGAAGGTGGCGACCCAGCTTTTCCACATGGGACGATATGCCTTCTCTATGTTTACGGGAATGCCCCCCATCGCCCCTTCTGCCATCGCCAGCAAGCTGACCGGAGAAACCCCTAGGGAGATGACAGAGGAAGACATTGAGGAGGTGAAGGAGGCCTATGCGCAATCAGCAAGACGAGCCAAGGAGGCGGGATTCGATCTGATCGAGATTTTGGCCTGCACCGGGTACCTCATCAGCCAGTTTCTCTCTCCGCTGACAAATAAACGCACTGATGAATATGGAGGCGTCATAGAGAACAGGATGCACTTCGGCCTCGAGGTGATCAGGAAGGTGAGGGAGGCGGTGGGGGATGATGTTCCCGTGGGTCTCAGGATAGCGGGTAATGATTTCATGGAAGGTGGACATACCAACATTGAATCTTCCCTGTTCGCGGCTGAGGCGGAGAAGGCGGGAGTGGATGCCATCAACGTGACCGGAGGATGGCACGAAACCAATGTCCCTCAGCTCACAACAAACGTACCCGCAGCTGCTTTTCTTTACCTGGCCCGGGGGATCAAAGAAAAGGTAGGTATCCCTGTGTTTGCCTCCAACCGCTTGGGCAATCCTTTTGTTGCTGAGAAGGCCTTGAGGTCCGGGGCCTGTGATATGATATGCTGGGCAAGGCCACTGCTTGCAGACCCGGAACTCCCTAAGAAGGTGAAAGAAGGAAGGCTCAACGAAATTATTCCCTGTATATCCTGTAATCAGGGATGCTTTGACGCCATCTTCTCTGCCACTCCAGTCACTTGCATCCTCAATCCCAGGACAGGAAGAGAAAAAGATCGTGAAGTCAAACGGGCGGAGGTGGAGCGGGAAGTGATGGTGGCTGGAGGGGGGCCCGCTGGTATGGAGTTTGCTCTCACAGCGGCAGAGAGGGGGCATGACGTGACCCTCTATGAGAAAGAAAGCCGCCTTGGTGGTCAGGTGAATCTGGCCAAGGCCCCACCAGGAAAGGCGGAATTCGACAACGTCATCGAAAGCATGAAAAATCGCATGGAGAAGCGGGGTGTCAAGGTGAGACTCAATACCCGGCTCACACCGGAGATGGTGAAGAAAAGCAAGCCAGATGTGCTGGTGGTGGCCTCGGGCGCAAAGCAGATGGAAATGGATGTCCCTGGTATTCAAAAGCCCCATGTGGTAAGTGCATGGGATGTACTCATGGACAAGGTCTCCCATATAGGGGAAAACGTGGTTGTTATAGGTGGGAGCGCCACGGGCTGCGAGACCGCCCAGGTTATTGCGTCTATGGGAGCACCGGAGCCCGACATCTTTACCTTCTTGATGTACCACAGTGCTGAGGATCCGGAATTCGCCACCAAGCTTCTCCATAACGCCGGAAGGCGGATCACGGTCATCGATATGGTGCCGCGGCTGGCCAACAATGTGGGCCGAACCGCCCGTTGGTCCCTGATGAAGGGCCTCAGGTTGATGGGCGTTGACCTTCGCACAAAGACAAAGCTCTTGGAGATCACGGACGACGCCGTCATTGTGGAAACAGAAAAAGGGACGGAGTCTCTCAAGGCAGATACGGTTGTGATGGCTGTCGGTGTCCTGCCCGATGATGACCTCGCCAGGGAAGTGAAAGAGGATGGGATCAAGGTGATCACCATTGGTGATGCCAAAAAGCCGAGGAAGATGACGGAGGCCATTTGGGAAGGCTTCGAGGAGGCTTTGAAGATTTAACGGATTAGTAACGTTCAAAAGTGTTGGCACAATCTTTTGAACCAGCAAGTTTTAGTCAGATAGTCGATTCTTTGGCAATGCCAACACTTTTGAGCGTTACCAACGGATTTCGCCAATGGCTTGGTAGGTGTTAATAAAGCCTAATATAAGCTAAGGAGAAGGATGGCATGGGAAAGTGGTTGAACGGCTACCTGGATAAGTTGGCCAGAGACCGTCACGAAAACCTTGAAGGAGGCGGCAAGGAACGTTTCGAAAGACAGCACCAACTAGGAAAGCTGACCGCCAGGGAGAGGATCGAAAGGCTTGTGGATGCGGGCACCTTTGAGGAGATCGGCTCTATCGTGAGAGACACCCGTCCGGCCTATGATGGCAAGTTCAGGTCAAGTCCTTCCGATGGGGTCGTGATGGGCTTTGCAAAGGTGAGCGGACGTCCCATTACCCTCTTCTCCGTAGATTTCAGCGTTATGTCCGGTTCCTTGGGCGATCAGGCCGCCTGGAAGCTGGCCGATCTGACAGCAATGGCTGGAGAGAAACAGATCCCCATTATAGGGATGATAGACTCCGCAGGAGAGAGGCTCAGCATCAAAGGGGGAGACTCCGGGCTGGAAGGACTTAGTCAGTTTCTGAGAAAATATTCCCTTTATTCTGGAATTGTGCCCAGGATTACCCTTCTCTTGGGACCCTGTACTGGCCTGATGGCCACCCTGCCAGTGCTATCCGACTTTCTGATCATCAACCAGAATACAGGCTTTCTCTGGTTGGGCGGTGAAAAGGAATCGGATGAGGCAGGAACGGCTGAATTCCACATGGAGAAGAGCGGCCAGTGCGATATTATCGTTGATAGTGACGAAGATGCCATCCAAAAGGCCAGAGAGCTGCTTCAATACATTCCACAGAACTGTTGGGAAAAGCCACCCTTTGCGGAGACTGGAGATGATCCGGAAAGACGAGAAGAAGACCTGTTGGATGTGATGCCAGATGACCCTAAGTTTACCTACGATATCCATGAGATCATCGAGAGGGTCGTGGACAACGGCGAATTCTTTGAACTCAAGGAGGATTTTGCATCCCACCTGGTTATTGGCTTTTGCAGGTTTGGCGGTTATGCCACGGGGCTGGTGGCGAATAACCCGGATGAGCTGAGCGGTATCCTTGAACCAGATTCATCAGACAAATATGACCGCTTCATGATGTTTTTGGATGCCTTTAACATACCTCTGGTCACTTTGGTGGATACCACGGCATTTCCCCCCGGTGATAGGTGGGAGAGGCTGGGCGTCATCAGGCATGGGGCCAAATTACTCCACTCCTATGCACACCTTACCTGTCCCAAAATAACCATGGTTCTAAGACGATCTTATGGTGGGGCGAATATCGTATTGGGGTGCTCCAGGATGTTTCCTGATTTTGTATACACGTGGCCTACGGCAGAATTCGCGCCTACCGGTCCAGAAACAGTGGTACACGCCGTTTTTCACAAAGAGCTGGCCAAGGCGAAGGAAGCGGGGAATTATGACGTGGTCTTCAATAACTTCTTGAGTGTTCTCAAGGAACAGTTCTCTGTCATGAACCTGGCCAAGGTATGGACTTCATATTACACGGCACACGAAGTGATTGATCCCAGGGATACGCGTCCAAGGATCATCAAGGCGCTGCAAGTCACCATGAATAAAAGGGAAGAGCTGCCTGAAAAGAGACGTTCCATAAAACCGGCCTAAGT
>DAOVAK010000542.1 GCA_030671095.1 Deltaproteobacteria bacterium
GTGGTCTCCTGAAACGCCTTCCGATTTTGAGGGCATGACCATTCCGGCTCAAGTCAATTATGTGGGAAAAGGGACCAACATTTACCAATCGGGTTATACCTTTCATGGTTCGGCCCACGTCATATGCCGCTATCTTCGAACGGCCTGGCTTTGGGAACGCGTCCGGGTGCAGGGTGGAGCATACGGGGCCTTTTGCTCATTTGACCGCCTCTCTGGCGTGTTGTCATTTGTCTCCTATAGGGATCCAAATCTCCTCAGGACCCTTGAAGCATTTGATGAAACGGCCAGATTTTTGCGGGAGTTGGATCTGCATAAAGATGAACTTACGAAAAGCATTGTGGGAGCAATAGGGGACATAGACACATATAGGCTGCCCGATGCGAAAGGATACACCTCCATGGTGCGCCAATTATCAGGTGAAACGGATGAAGAGCGACAACAGTTGAGGGAGGAGGTTTTCAGCACCACAACCACCCACTTTAAGGCCTTTGCGGAGGCATTGGACACGGTCAAAGAGGAAGGTCTGGTGAAAGTGCTTGGGTCTGAGAGCGCTATACAGGGAGCCCAAGCTGACCGACCTGGATGGCTGGAGGTGTTAAAGGTTCTCTGAGCGTGCAAATTTTTTCTTGACAAATGCGCGGAATCCATTTAAAAACTTGAAAATAACTTACGAAAATAATCAATAAGGCTAAAAATGACAAACAATCAATCCGGGCTGAGCTTTTATTTTTTCTTTTTTAGGAGAGGTCTGCCCATGGATTGATAGCCATCTTATTGCAATTCTAAGAGCCGTGGGCAGCCAAAAGGGCCCACGGCTTTTTTATTTCTGGAAAATTGTCGGTCTTAAACGATTTAAATCGAAAAGTGGATTAGTCGTGAAATGAACATCGTACTCATAGGATACAGGTGCAGCGGCAAAACTGTGGTGGGCAAAATCCTTGCCAGAGAACTGGGCAGGGAGTTTCTCGATACGGACGAATTGATCGAAGAGAATGCCGGCCGTTCCATTGAGGCGATGATCTCTACAAAGGGATGGGACCGTTTCCGGGAGACTGAAAAGAGGCTGGTTGAAGAGGTTTCAAGGAGAAACAATCTGGTCATCGCAACAGGCGGTGGGATCGTGATGGATGAGGAGAATGTGAAAAACCTCAAACAAAACGGTTGGGTTGTCTGGCTCAACGGGAAGCCCGAAGTTCTCAAAGAGAGGATGGCTAAAGAGCAAGGATCAGGCAGAATCAGGCCATCCTTAACAGGAGCTGATCCTCTGGAGGAAATCAAGGAGGTTTTAAGCGTTCGGGAACCGTTTTACGGGCGGGTTGGGGACCTGGTGGTGGATACCAGCAGCCTCTCCATAAGCGACGCAGCAGCGTTGATTATCAAGAATTTACCAGAATGACCTTAAGGAAGGAATTATGGCCGGGAATTCATTTGGGGAAATATTCAGGGTAACCACGTTTGGTGAATCACACGGTGAGGGTGTGGGTGTGATTATTGACGGATGTCCTCCCAGAATCAATCTATCTACGGAGGACTTTGCGCAGGATATGGCGCGACGAAGACCAGGAGCAAGGTCCTTTTCCACGCCGCGAAGGGAGGAGGATCGGGTGGAGATCTTATCAGGCGTGTACCAAGACATGACAACAGGCGCTCCCATTACCCTTTTCATCCGTAACCGGGATGCGGACAGCAGACCGTATGAGATTTTGCGTCGGCTTTTCCGGCCAGGACACGCGGACTATACCTATTTCAAAAAGTACGGACACTTTGATTTCAGGGGAGGCGGGAGATATTCCGCCAGAGAGACCGCTGCCCGGGTAGCTGCTGGAGTCGTGGCGGGAAAGATCCTGGAACCTTTAGGGATAAAGGTTACGGCATACACCATTGAGTTAGGCGGTATCAGGGCGACGAGCATCGACTTGGACTTTGTTGAGAAGAGCTCCCTTTTCTGCCCGGATCCGAACGGCACAGAAAAGATGGAAGAAGCCCTGTCAAGGGCCAAGAAGGAGGGAGATTCCATCGGGGGCATTGCGGAAGTCCGTGTTACAGGTTGCCCCGCAGGCCTTGGTGAACCTGTCTTCGACAAACTGGATGCCGATCTTGCAAAGGCGGTCATGTCCGTGGGGACGGTTAAGGGCGTGGAGATAGGGGCAGGCTTTGAAGCGGCAAGGTTTAAAGGTTCAGAAAATAATGATCCCATGACTCCGGAAGGATTTGGTTCAAATCGCGCTGGAGGCATCTTAGGTGGCATCTCCAGTGGAGACGAGATCATCTTGAGGGCGGCTATGAAGCCGATTCCTTCCATCAGCCAGGAACAGAATACGGTTGACCGAGAAGGACAGCCGTCCAAGCTGAAATTCGGTGGAAGGCACGACATAGCTTCTATTCCACGGATTATTCCCGTGCTTGAGGCCATGGTCAGGATCGTCCTGGCTGATCACTATTTGCGAACAAAGGCTATGACATGAGCGAGTGAGCTCGGCTTCTCAATTGGAATATTGGAGTAATGGTAATACTTTAGGCGTTTGAAACCCCCTGGTCTAAGCGGCATTCTCTGCAGGGGCCAAAAAATTTGCCCGGTGCCCTTAAGCATGGCGCACAAAGCAAGGTCGCTCTGAGGCCTTGTTCTGTCAATAAAATCCCTTGCAGGATTTTATAAAGCGCCTCCCGAATGCTCTCGGGAGGCTTAGAAGCCCTCGGGGACCGGGGGCGTTATCTAAAATTTTCCGAGAGAAAAATTTTAGGTAGGTTTTTGGCCCCTCCAGAGAACCCCGCTCAGCCCACCAAGACTTCTTGCACGGCTGTTTCAAAGGGCTAAAATGTTACGAGTAATGGAGTAATGGAGTGAAGGCGTTATTTGTGGAATGTTCAACCCAATGATGTAAGAGGAGGAGATGAGATGTTAGGGAAAAAGATTCGTATGGAAAGGGTTATGGACCGCAATACCAGGAAA
>DAOVAK010000815.1 GCA_030671095.1 Deltaproteobacteria bacterium
GAGATCTCTCCACTTGAACTCATGGAGGGGACCATTGAAAGAATAGAGGCTGTCAATCCTGTCCTTAACGCCTTTGTCTCACTCCGTGCCCAGGAGGCTATTGATGAGGCCAAGGCGTTGACGGAGCGCCTCGCATCAGGAGAAGAGCTTGGCCCCTTGGCCGGCCTCCCTTTTGGCGTTAAGGATCTGGAAGATGTGAAGGATATGGTGACCAGCTTCGGATCCATCCCCTACAAAGATAATGTGGCCAAAAATGATTCGATACAGGTCGCCAGACTTAAGGCAGCCGGGGCCATCGTGGTGGGCAAAACCAACACGCCGGAGTTTGGCTTTACAGGATTTACCAAAAACCGGTTATATGGCGTAACACGAAATCCCTGGAATACAGATCGTACACCTGGCGGCTCCAGCGGGGGATCGGCCGCTGCTGTGGCTGGAGGCATGGTGTCCGTGGCCACAGGCTCTGATATGGGCGGTTCCATCCGGATTCCGTCCTCCTACTCTGGCTGTTATGGACTGAAAACCTCCCCGGGCAGAATCCCTGTAACATATGCCCCCTTCTTTCACGCCCCACAGAACCCTTTTCCTTTCCTCCAAATATCTGGCCTCTTGACCTTAGGTCCCATCACGAGAACGGTGCGTGATGCGGCCCTTTATCTGGATTGCGTAGCTGGATCGCACCCTTCTGACCCTGATGCCTTGCCCTCACCTGATCGATCTTTTTTGAAATCCCTCAAAAATATGCCTAAAGGTCTTAGATTCGCCTTCAGCCCAACGCTGGGATACGCCAGGGTGCAGAGGGATGTGATGCGTCAGGTGGAAGAGGCCGTGAGATGTTTTGAGAAGTTGGGTCACCAGGTGGAGATCTGGAAGGGAGAATTACCCGATGTGGGAGAGGCCTGGTCTAATCTCTCGAACGGTGAACTCTATGCCCAGTTACATAGAGACCTTGAAAAGAATCGCCAGGAGATGGGAAGGACACTGGTTATGTCTCTCGACCATGCCAAATCCATTTCAATGGAGGATCAAATTGAGGCTCAAAAAGTAAGGACAGAGCTAAACCAGATCATGGAAGGTCTATTTGAGCAGTTCCACCTACTCCTTACCCCAACCATGCCTACCGAAGCCTTTGGGGCCAAAGGTCCACCCCCATCAGAAATCGACGGACATCCTATCCCGCTTCTGGGAGCCGTGGCGTTCACCTACCCTTTTAACCTGTCAGGCCATCCCGCCGCCTCTGTACCAGCCGGCTTCACAGAGAACGGTCTCCCCGCTGGCCTTCAGATCATCGGTCCGCGGCACCGGGATGACTTGGTGCTTCAAGCTTCCTATGCCTATGAACAGGTGAGGCCTTGGAACGATCAATGGCCGCGCCACGTTGCATGATTTCAATGTTGGCTTGCATAAGTCTCCCCGTAATCAAGATGTCATTGGGAGCCCGCCTTTACCCTAACGTTGCAAAAGTCGAGGATGCTGCAGATCCACGGCGTCAAGGGTGAAGCTGTAGTAAGCTACCGCGAACCCTTGACAACAAAGGAGATGCAGTATCCTCGGCTTTCCAGAAGGGTAAAAAACATGGCAAT
>DAOVAK010000014.1 GCA_030671095.1 Deltaproteobacteria bacterium
TGCTATAAATCGAAGTGCTGATTCAGTGTGAAGGTTTTCATTGCTCGCTTGCATTTTCCTGGCTCAAATTTAGGCATTTTAATCACTTTAGCTCACTTTTTTCTTGATAAACGATGAGGAGGTTCCATTATGTCCAAACCCTACATACTGGTGGTTGATGATGATCCTGATCTGGTGGAAACGGTTGCCATGATGCTGGAGAGTAAAGGGTGTGAAGTGGGCATGGCCTATGATGGTATCGAAGGTGAAGAGTCCATCAAGCAACGCCGCCCAGATCTTGTTATCCTTGATATTATGATGCCCCGGAAGGACGGCTACGTTCTGTGCGCTGAAATGAAAGCGAATCCAGAAACACAGGATATCCCCGTGGTTCTCCTCACCGCTGTGGGTGAGGCGGTCCCCACCACCAGATACAGCCATGCGGACGGCATGTCCACCGAGGCAGATGACTATATTCCCAAGCCCATCGACACCGAAGGTCTCTGGGAGGTAGTCAGCAACCTACTCTAATTCCGGCAGGCAGTGGGCACTAACAAGTAGGGACCGATCAAGGGGTATAAGCCAGTTTACCGCTGCGTACTGCTTACTCCTTACTGCCTACTCGGATGCTCCCCTGTCTCTCAAAGTGCCCCGGAGCCTGGTAACCCATGACGCCTCAAGCCAGACTGGGTGGATTTAAGATCCTGAAGGACGTGGTCCGGATCTCTATAATTTCCCCGAAACCGTCATCTGAATTTCTTGCCCACCTCTGCCGAGCAATTGCCGAGGAACACATAAATCTCCCTTTTATCACCGCAGTAAATGACGGCCAGGCATGGGGCGTGAATATCATGGTGGACGCCTCCAATGGTTCCCGAACATCTCAATGCATCGAGCAGGAATTCGGACCCGTATTCACCAATGCCTCGCAAAGCGCCGTTCTTTCCCTCTTTCCCCACAAAAGCGATCCCACGATCACTGGATCCTTGCTCGAGGTATTTGACCAAGAAGGAATAGACCCGGATGGCTATGCCAATTCCCCCTCTGCCATCTCTGTGGTGTTGAAAAGGGGCATAGTCAAGAAGGCGAGTAATGCCCTCTTTGGCCCTTTCAGGTTTAGCGCCTATCGAACGCCAGCAGATTGGAAACTGGCGCAAAAGGGAAAAGAGCAACTCTATAAAGAAGTGGTCGCGTCCTATCAGGAAAAGACGCCCAAGGTCTATGGCCTGGAGTATCAAGAGGGACAGGAATTCCTGCAAATAGGACTGATAGGCAGGCACATGGGACTGGTGGGTACGGCTTTAAAAGAATTCGCCCGACTCGGGCTCTACCTTACTTTTTTGGCCACCCGTCCCAGCCAGGAAAAAGTGGGAGACAAGTTATTTATCTGTCTACCCACATCAGAGGGCCATTCCAACACTGAGATTATAACTAGAATAGCCAGTGCGGTGGAAATAGAGACGATTTCTCCTGTGGCCACATTTGCCATGAATGGTCCACACTTTGGGGACCGCTACGGGATAGCGAGTGAGCTACTTCATGCACTCAAGGAAGAAAAAGTTGACCTTTTGGGCCTAAACTGCACCATTGCCTCCATCATAGGGGTGGTCCCCTCCGCTCAAATCCAACGTGCTATCCAAGCAATACAGCAATGTTTTGAGGTTCCATCCATTACCAAAAAAGATCATTTATCCATGTGATCAGGAGGATGGTGCGCATTGCACTTTCACAACCACAATGATATTATTGCCAATGTGGGAAAACCTAAGATTTCCCCACAGTTAAACTAATCAACCCCAGAATGTGGAGATCAATTCATGCCTTACAAAAAGCCTTATACCATCAACATCGCGCTTGTGGGCGGGGGGGATCTGTGTAAAGAAATTCTTGAAAAGACCACCTCACTATATAGACAGGAGGGGCTTGATGCCGCCATTGTGGCTGTGGCTGATCCAGACCCCGCGAGCCCAGGCATGGCACTCGCCAACGAGCTAGGCCTCGTCACTTTCCTTGATTATCACGAACTCTATGACCCCAAATACAACTTCAACCTGATTATCATTCTGACCCCTGAAGAGAGTCTTTTGAGAGATATACTCGAGACCAGGCCCCCGCGTATCCGTATCATGTCCTATCACGTCTTTGAAGTCTTCTGGAAAGCTATAGGTGTGGAAGAACGCAAGTTGAGAGACAGGACCCAGGAGATGGAGACTATTCTGAACGGCATCCAGAACTTCATCTCTGTCATTAATCCAGATATGGAGATTGTTGATGTTAACGCAGAATTTCTAAGCCAAATGGGTGGTTCCCGTGAAGAGGTGATTGGGAGGAAGTGCTATGAGGTCTTTCAGCAACGCAGCGATCGTTGTCAAGAGGGTGAAATTGTCTGCCCTCTTAAAGAAGTCATCCGCACCAAAAGGCATACACGGCAAGTTATGACGCGCGAGAGATCCAGTGGCGATCCGAGCTATTTCGAAGTCAACATCTATCCTATTTGGGAAAAGGATGGCAGGATCTCCAAATTTATTGAGATCAGTCGTGATATTACCGAACATAAAAAGGAAGAGGAGGAAATCACCCATCGTCTGGAGCAGATGGTCGAAGAACGCACCAGAGAATTGAAAGAAACCCACAACAAGCTGCTTCATCAGGACAAAATGGCCTCACTTGGCAAGTTATCCGCGTCGGTCGTCCATGAAATCAACAATCCCATAGCGGGCATTCTGAACCTGATCATGCTGCAAAAAAGGATTATTCAAGAGGGACCCGTAAAGGAAAAAGAGATAAGTCATTTCAGTGGGTACCTGAGTTTAATGGAGACGGAAACCAGGCGAATCAGTCAGATTGTCTCCAACCTGCTTGCCTTCTCTCGACAATCCAAAATGGAAATGAGGAGTCTGAATCTCAACAAGCTCATTGAGAAAACACTCCTGTTAAGTTCTAACCTCCTGAAAATCAATGGCGTGAAGGTTGAGAAGAGACTGGACCCGAACTTACCTGATCTCGTTGGGTCGGAAGACCAGCTTCAACAGGTTTTCATGAATTTTATTTCCAATGCTGCCGAGGTTATGGAAACAAATGGAGGCGGTCTCCTGAGCATAAAAACTAAACACTCTTTGCAAGATGGTAAGATCTTCGTCAGCTTTAAAGACACAGGGGCAGGTATTTCATCCGAAAACCTTTCTAGACTTTTCGAACCCTTTTTTACAACAAAAAAAAAGGGAAAGGGGGTCGGCCTTGGGCTTTCCGTTGCATACGGCATCATTCAGGAGCATGGCGGCTCCATTGATGTAAAATCAAAGGTGGGGAAAGGTACAACCTTTAAGATCGAATTTCCCATGAATCGCACATAACACTCGCTGGTTCAAAACGGAGGTTCTCATGCAGAGCGCCAAGATCCTCATTGTAGATGACGAACTGATCATGCGAGAATCGCTGGCTGACTGGCTTGAACGGGATGGTCACGACGTGGAAAAGACGGCTAGCGGAGAAGAGACCCTGGAAATATTAAAGGAATCCCGTTTTGATATTCTTCTCGTTGATATCAAGATGGAAGGGATGAGCGGGCTGGACGTTCTGAAGCAAGTCAAGGAGAGTGATCCCGATGTGGCAATTGTCATGATTACCGCCTATGGTTCAATCGCCACGGCCATAGAGGCTATGAAGAACGGGGCCTATGATTATCTGCTAAAACCCTTTGAACCTGATGAATTGGGCATATTGATTGAAAAGATCATCGAACATCAGGCGCAGGTTCGGGAAAACATCTTTCTGAAACAGCAATACGAAGATCGAACCCGGTTTGAAAGTATGATCGGCCAATCCAGGGCCATGCAGGAGGTCTTCGATCTCATTGGGGACATCGCCCCCGTGGGCTCCACCATCCTGATTACTGGTGACACCGGCACAGGCAAAGAATTGGCAGCCAAGGCCATCCATACGAACAGCCCCCGTTGCGAGGGTCCCTTTGTCTCTGTGAATTGTGGTGGCATCCCCGAACACCTCATGGAAAGTGAATTGTTTGGCCATCAAAAGGGGGCCTTTACGGACGCCAAGACAACTAAGAAGGGACGCTTGGAACTGGCCCATGCCGGCACCCTCCTTTTAGACGAAATCGGGGAGATTAGCATGCGAATGCAGATTGACCTTCTTCGGGTGCTAGAAGACCATGTATTTTACAGGGTAGGAGGCACCCAGCCCATTGAAACGGATTTCAGGGTCCTCGCTGCAACCAACAAGAATCTTGAAGAGGCCATCAAAGAGGGAACCTTTCGCGAAGACCTTTATTATCGGCTGAATGTGATCTCCTTCCGTATGCCCTCCCTTAGTGAACGCAAAGAAGATATTCCTCTTCTGGCAGAACACTTTCTTCATCGTTTCTCCCAAGAGACCAACAAGGCCGTAGACCTCATCAGCCGGGAGGCCATGGATGAAATGATGCTTTATGAGTGGCCTGGAAATGTGAGAGAGCTGGAGAATGCGATCGAAAGAGCGGTGGTTGTGAGCAAGGGGCGCAAGCTCATACCAGAGGATTTACCTATATTCCGTCCTGAATACCTCACCTCCCCTCTTGATAACACCCTCCTCGAAGTGGAAAAAGCGCACGTTAACCGGATACTCAAAGAGAACCAGTGGAATGTAGCCAAGAGTGCAAAAATACTAGGCATTGATCGCTCCACACTCTACAACAAAATCAAGCGGCACAACATTCGTAAGGCATCTTGATTTCTCTAACGGGACATACCATCCTCATTTCCCCTATTGGAGATTCTGAGACTGAACTTTACAACCCGATCAGCCGTGAAGTCAGCCGGATATATGGCTACCCCACCGAAGTCATGCCCCTCCTGCAGGATGTGGATTTTGCCTTTGATGCAGGGCGTAATCAGTATTATTCCACAATGATTCTGGAGAAGCTGGCCATAAAGGCACCCTCCCGTGCATTAAAGACGCTTGCAATAACCCATGTGGACCTTTTTATCCCAGTTCTCACCCATGTTTACGGAGAAGCACAGTTGGGTGGAAAAACCTGCATTATATCCATCTATCGACTCAAGGAAGGCCTTCCCGCTTTCGACCCCCAAGAAGTATTTCTCCAACGGGTTGTCAAAGAGGCTATCCATGAACTGGGGCACACCTTCAATCTCCGCCATTGTCCGGATCACACCTGCCTCATGCATTACTGCCGCAGTGAGAGAGACGTGGACCGAAAATCAGACGACCTCTGCCGACATTGTAAGGTCCTCCTGGAGGATGAACTTAAAAAAGGCCGACGGGAGAGTAATCCGCCGGCCCTACGGAGGGATTCCTAGCACTTTGTAGTGAGTGTCTTAGCTTTTGAGGAAGATCTTGGTTAGCCTTTCCCAGCCAAGTTGGGGCATTTGACCGTAAATATCCTGGCTCAAATCGCCACCGTCAGCGGCTAGAGGCCCTGCCACCTCTTCTATGACCTCATAGAGGCGCTCTACCTCGCCTTCCATAAAATCTCCGGTCTCCTTGTTGATAACAAGGTTTTTCAAGTCCCCACGCAGGTTATTGCAGTGAACGCTCATGACCCATCCTGCCGAGTAAGGATCTTGATTGGCCAGGTCGCCCTCTTCTCTTAGCGTAGGGTTAATGGCGGTCACGACACCGCTTACAGGGGAGAGGAACCTTGCTTGATGCTCAGCTCTCGATACACCAATATCTGCCCTTCCCTGTTTTACTTCCTTGCCCATGAGGGGGGCCTCAATGCGATCTAATGGGCCCAGAAGGCGCAAGGCGAACTCGTCTATTCCGACCCTTACCGAGGAACCCTCTTCCACCTTTATCCAGGTATGTCCCGGGTGGAAGTAATATCCTTGTGGAACTTTAAATCCTTCTATGTCCAGCACGTCGACCGGACTCACCACAGCATGCACGCTATATTGGTCATTAAAATATTGATCAAAATCACAGTTAGCGCACTTATAGTCATTGGTACACAGCTTGAATTCAATTCGTCCTTTCATGTGGTGGACGCAAGGTCGCTTCGTTGCAGGCTGGGACCTCAGCCTCTGCTGCCACGAAACAATTTGACCTCGCTTTCCCTTGGGAACTGCACCCTCCTGTTTCAGGCTGAGGTTCTCATCGCTAACGCGTCGCATGATCCTATCAAAACGACAAGAGGGGCAGTCGTACTTGATCTGACAAAGCTTTCTCGAAACCACCCCAGCCTGCATCCAGATACAAGGGTGTCGTTCCTCTGCTGAGACGCTCTTTAAACGGGTTGATTCCATGTGACGCTCCTCCTACCATTTCCTTTTTTGAAAGGACTGCTTAAGGTTTCTGTATCACGTCTTGAGAAAAGTCTTGGTCAGGTTCTTCCAGCCCAGCTGCGGGAGATTTCCAAAGATATCCCCACTCAGATGACCACCGTCCACGGCCATAGGTCCGGCCACCTGCTCGATCATGCTTTCCAACTTAGTCACTTCACCATTTATCCACCCCATGCTATCCGTGTCAGTCATAAGGTCCTTGACCGTGCCTTTTATCTCCGGATTGCGAACCACGAAAAGCCAGCCATCTTCATAGGGCCCCTCGCTGGCCAGTTTGGGCCTCTCTCTTACTTCTGAATTGACCTCCACAATGACCCCGCCAATGGGTGAGAGAACATCGGCCAAGTTATCATTTCGCTTGAGGCCCCAGCCCGCTTTCTCCTTGTCCAGTTCCTTGCCCATTAGGGGGAGATCCAGGGCATCTGGACTTCCAAGCAGCTTAAGTGAGAAGTCATCCATCCCCACCCGAATATATCCGCCGCTCTCTATCCTCGCCCAGGTATGCCCGTTATGGTAGTAGTAGCCCATAGGGACCCGGAAACCTTTGACCTCTTGCACTTCGTACGGGACGGTCATGGTTTTTGTGGACCAGACATCCTCAAAGAACTGATCAAAATCACATTTGGAGCACTCGTAGTCGTAGGCGCACCTTCTTTTCTCGATCCGGTTGGTCAAGCTGTGCCGACAGATTCTATCCAAACTCTCCCTCGTGCGCATGGCATCCTGCCAGCTGATTTGCTTTCCTCGCGCCACATTTTTCCGCATGCCCTGATCATATTTGCAGGTGGTGCAGTCTCCAAAGTTATTACAGTTCTTGAATTCCACCACCCCAGCCTGCATCCAGATACATGGGTTGGCTGTCTCGGCGCGTTTATCTGGTTTCACCATCCAAACCTGACCGCCTAAAACCGCGCCGATTCCACTCTCTGCTCCCAGGTCCTGGCCACTCCCCTTCTGATATGACGATCCATAGCCCAAACGACTTCTTCGCTCTTCTTTCCTTTTTTCATCCATTTCTCTCACTCCTTGCTGGGATTTATTGGCACTCGTCGCCTATCTCAAACAGCAAGGGCTGTGCCACTTAACGAAAGCCTTTCCAGAAGTCGCCATAAGAGCTTGAGAAAACAGGGAAAGTTCTGCTTTGCATAATGATCGAACGACCCTCATCGCTGTGCGACCGATTGGCAAAACTGTTGAAAAACTCAACACTCTTGGTGGCACATACGAACTAATTATGTCCGTTCTGGTAATAAATTATTTGATTTCGAAGACTTAGCCCAGTGTCGGATTTCGCAACAGTGACGTGGAAATTTCCCACATCTTTCAATCCAAGATTTCAACGTCCTCCACAAAGGCGCTGAACGCTACGCTCCTGTTTTTGCTTGGAGGGGATTTCAATAGACTGCTTTTAACGCTTTGTAGCGGGAGAGGGATTCTTTGCAGATGGGGCAAGTCTCTTTGGGGAGCTCTGTGAGGGTGGAACCGCAGTTTTGGCAGACACAAGATTGGGATAGTTTTCCGAATTGGCCTTTTGGGCATATGCCATGTAGGGGTGGAAAGCCTGAATCTCGCCCTCATAGGCCATTTTAAGAACAGAGATCGTCTTGGGGTATCTTGGTTGAGCATCAACGTAGGGCAAGATAAACATATAGATGAGGATGCAACCGAGAAAAATCACCGAATAGGGAGACCTGTTAGCTTTTTGTGACATTGGGGGCACCCCTGACGAGAGGGTAAATGATATCGAGTTAAGTTTCGGAAGAGTAAACAAAAACGGGAAACTACTTGTAGTCACTGAAATCGACCCCACGCTGGCGTCCCCGTTCCTCATACCAGGCCATTTCATCACCAGGAGGGGATACCATTTCCTCGGGTCGTTTACGGACGAGTTGGATGGCCTCTGAAGGACAGGTGCTCACGCAAAGACCACAGCCGATACACCTCTCCTTGATGACCTCATAGGCATCCTCACCCTCTTCGATGGCATTGACCTGACAGCGCTCGTCTGCGCAGGTACCGCATGCCTCACACGTGTCAGGATCAATTTCAGCATAGTAATGGGAGTTGACCACCTTGGAGGCGGGAATGCCCAGTTCATTGATCCCTTTCAATACACCGCAGCAGCAGCCACAACAGTTGCAGATGAAGAAATGGCCCCCTTGCACGTTCCAGGTGAGATGGACCAGGGCGGCCTCCTCAGACTTTCGTAGCAGTTCGTAGGCATCTTCTTTGGAAATGGGATGACCATACCGGTAGTTATCAAAAACGTTTGGCACCGGAGCAATCCCCATGCAGACCTCCACAGGCCTATCACAGGGATTGTCCAGAAGGCCTTGCTCTTTCTTACAGATACATTCCATCTGGAGAAACGATTGGCCATTTTCGATAATGGAGGAGACCTTTTCGTAATGCAGGGCCTCATGCGTGGCCTGGATTTCCCTTTCGATGGGGATCACTTGCATGAGCTGGGGTTGGTGCTCCGAGAACTGCTGACCGAAGACTTTCATGTATTCCTCACACATCTCCGCCAGTTCGCGGTCCATATGGGGGAGCTGAAATTCATAGATTCCTATTACCCACGGAACCATTTTGAAGACCTTCATGTTGTCGAGCATGACAGCGAAGACTTGGCCCCGTTCCCACATGGTCTTCAGCATCTCTTCCAGTCCCTCCAGGGGCCGACCGGTGCGCTGGGCGATCTGCTCCGGCGTCTCAAAAGTCAACTTCAAGTCACAGAAAAGTTCAGCCTGTTCCGGCTCAAATATCTTCTTGAGGATTCTGATTTCCACGCCGCTCTCCGTTGTGGGAAAACCGTTTGGCAGTGTATCCAGCACCTTGGCCACTTTGTGATAGACTTCATCACCCATGAGCTGTTACCTCCTCGCAAAAAATTTCTCGGCTCTCATTAAGAGAGACAATTTGGATGGTTATACCAGCCTTGAATCATCGCTTTTGCTCTCTCTAAGGGCACAGGCGGTTTCATGATATCCTCCTTAAATGAGAAACTTTGGGGTGCGAGCTTTATATTTGCTCTATTTTTGGCGTTTTTGCAAGGGCCAAAACCGGATTAGAGCTAGCTGAAAGGTATATGATTCACTGGAAGGCGTTCGGAAAAGGGGATCAAATGAAAAAAAAGGTCGCCAGGATTACTTCCCTGTGAGGAATGTCTCCACTTTTGCTTTTGTCTTTAGTTCCTCAACATACACAGTTACTTCTTGCTGCACTTTTTCGTCCTTAAGATATTGTTGAAGCCTGTCTTTTATGTCCGCAAAAGCAATGATCGTTTCAGGCCTTTTCTCCGTGACTTTGATAAGGTGGCAGCCGAACCGGGTCTCCACAACATTACTCAGCTCACCTATCTTTAAAGCAAAGGCGGCATCTTCAAAAGGTTTCACCATCTGTCCCCGCCCAAAATAACCCAGGTCGCCCCCCTTGACGCTACTGGGACCCTCGGAAAACTCTCGAGCCAAGCTTACAAAATCTTCACCTTTTAGCAATCTTCGCCGTATCTCCTCAAGCTTCTTACGTGCTGCGGCCTTCTGCGATTCATCCGCCTTGGCATCAAGCTTTATCAAGATGTGGCTGGCCCGCACCTGTTCCGGTTTCCTGAATGAATCAGGATGACTATGGTAATAGCCCTTGACTTCTTTTTCCGGAACGACGACTTTCTGAGCAATCTGCTTATCGATCAATTGTTGAATGAGCAGCCCCCTTTCAATTTGCGATTTTACCTCCGCCTCAGAGATTTTCATGCTGCTCAATCTATTCTTGAATTCTTCCTCACTGGGGAATCGGTTCTTTAGCCCCCCATATTCCGCCTCCAATTTCTCCTTTTGGACTTTGATCCCCTTCTTCTGACCTTCTTGGTAGAGCAGCTCCCGGCTGATAAGCGTCTCAAGGACCTGGCCTTTGATTGTAAGTAGCTGGACCTCGCCCACGGGCCTTCCCATATTAGCAAACCGTTGGCGGACAAGGTTCATTTCCCTGTCAAGTTCTTCTTGTGTAATTACTGATCCGTTGACAGCCGCCACCTTATTTTCAGCGGCAGGTTTCCCTGTTGCGAATCCTGGCAGAGCCATGCACGCAAGACTCGCCGCCGTTACCATGGCCCAAAACCATATTCTCGTTCCTGTTTTCATTTTTATTTGGTCCTTCAAAGTATATAATAAAGCCAAGGGAACCTGCCTAAAATCCTGGCATCAACAATGTACGAATGCTGTGATCAAGCATAATTTCAGATTAGCTGTTCCCAAAATCCTCAGGATCCATCTTTTCCAAAATGTCCTGCCATTTCTTTCCCTCATCCGACGTATCCTCTGGGTCGCTCTGTATATCTATGAGCATCGACTTGGTGAGAACCTCATCCGCTGCAAAAATCGGCACCTCAAATCGAAGAGAAAGGGCAAGTGCGTCGCTTGGTCTCGCATCGATGGAGATTTCTCTGCCATTATGGGTGACATGGATCAGAGCAAAATAGGTGTTGTTCTTGAGGTCACAGATCTCCACCCGCTTCACCTCTACATCTATCAGGTCCAGAATATTTTTGAGGAGATCATGGGTCATTGGTCTTGCGAACTTGACGCCTTCCAACTCACTGGCAATAGCGTTGGCCTCCAAAAACCCTATCCATATGGGCAACGATCGTTCTCCGTCAACCTCCTTCAAAATCACGATGGGACTCTGTGTTAAAGAATCAACCGCCACTTTAGATATGACCATCGGCCTAAACATTATATTTAACCCTTGCGGTTCCTTTGTTCTTGTGTCATACGCATAATGATCTGTCTTTGCAGAGATACAGTGGTCATGATCTCTTCTCCACTGTTCCAGCGGATTCGCATGGCGTTTCCCTCGACCGAAAGGACTTCATAAACGCCCTTCATGTTTTTGTATTTGTCTCCCACTTCGAACTGGATGATACTCATAATCAGAATTTCCTCCTTTCATGAATCCGTCTTTACGATCTTATGGGCCCAGGGAAATGTCCGTCCCTCTTCGCACGTCCATCCGTAGGCCACCCCTAATGGAGGCCTTTAAATGGAATTCGCCTCGATTTTCTCGTTAACTAATAGTAACGGCGTCCGCCACCGCCACCGCCGCCACCTCTTCCTCCTCTTTGACCCCCTTCGCGGCGAGGACGAGCTTCACTCGCTTTGAGCGCTCTTCCCTTCAACGTGGTCCCGTTCAGGTTCTGGACCGCGGCCTCACCTTCATCCTTGGAAGGCATCTCCACGAATCCGAAACCTCTTGATCTGCCCGTATAGGCGTCCTTGATAATTTTGGCAGATTCAACCTGGCCAAACGCCTCAAAGGCTTGTTGCAAATCCTCCTCAGTGAGGTCATATGACAAATTGCCGACGTAGATATTCATTAAGATCTCCTCCCAAACTTAAAGCATTCGCTCGGAATATTGGTTAAAACAAGATGACCGGAAAACGACCGGTCTATAAGACAAGCCTTGTTAAAACTGGAATTCATGATCTTCGTCTTGTGTTACAATACACAAAAAATGGAAATATCAAGCAATTTCAATAACTTCTACGTCGAAAAACAATGTGTATCCAGCCAGAGGATGGTTGGCATCAAGCGTAATAATATCTTCTGCCAGATCTGTAATAGTCACGATGATGGGATTGCCATCCTGTTGCCTAATCTGGAGCCTCTGCCCAATCGTCGGTGTAATGTCGTCAGGAAACTCGCTTCTATTAACCTCCACCACCAGTTGATCTTGCTTGGCCCCGTATGCTTCTTCAGGAGGGATTTCAATGCTCTTACTATCTCCCACCTCCATGCCGAAGACGCCTTTTTCAAAACCGGGTATGACAGCCTTATTCCCCACTGTGAATTCAAACGGCTCTTGCTCTTTTGACGTGTCAAATACTTCTCCGTTTTCCAGTTTCCCCGTATAGTGCACTTTCACCGTATCTCCATCTTTTACTTTGCTCATGAATAACTCCTCTGGATATAGTGGTCAGTCCAAACAACCTCTTCCTCAAGAGTAGCCACTCTCCACCCCGATTTACTGCCTTCTCGTTAAATACGGACCAGAACTCGACGCACCTTCATAGGCATTTGCGTAAAGTTGTGTTGCAGCGTCATTCATCAATGACCTCTAGAGACCTTTGAAAAACGCCCCCTTTTGCACAATCTCTGCGTCAGACTCAGATTTTAATCCTCGAAATACTTATCGTGTATTCCTGCGGTTAAAATCATCGCCTTCCTTGACCTTGAACAAAATTGAACGTTTCTTTTAAGGTCTCCTCTAGTTGGCGTTAAAGAGAGTCAAAGATGGGAAGGTACGTGCTGACTTCCATTGGACAAATAGCTAAGAAGGCCGATGCAAAAGCACGGTGGCTAAGAGTTTTCCGCTACCCTTATCAGTTGAGGAGTCTAGACTCAGGTGAGAGAGGCGGGAGAACTTGGCCGGATGGTTTTGGCATCATAATCATGTGCGCCCAAACCTGGGCTGCAAAAAAAATGGAATGATGGCCTAATAATGCTATCAACAAGCACCTATCATCATTCGATAAATAACTCAATCTTTACTATTTTATACTATTAGAAAAAATAATCAAGTTTTTTATGCTTTGTTTTATTTAGAGAATTTCTGGTGAAGCGTAATTGGCGGCAATATGCCTTGTGAGTCATTGATCTGACAGGAACTTCATTAAGACGCTATTAAAGGCTTGGGCCTGCTCCACATTGGAAAGATGGGCCGCAGAGGGCAACACCACCAGTCTGGAGCCCGTAATACGCTGCTGCATGGCCTCAGCGGCAGCCACTGGCGTTCCAGGATCCTCCTCACCCACCATGATCAGAGTGGAAATTTTGATCTCGGATAGGCGCTCCAGATAATTCAGTCCACGGATCGCCTCGCTGCATCCAATATATCCATCTACTGGGGTCGCCAGGAATTGCTGTCGGATCTGTTGCACCTCCGGCGGATTCTGCTTGAGAAAAGCTGGGGTAAACCAACGTTCAAGGGTTCCATCAACCAGGGCTTCCATCCCCTTGTCACGGGCCATTTCGATGCGTTCTTGCCAGACAGGTTGGGCCTCCTCTGGAAGCAGAGCAGCCGTATCGCAAAGCACAAGCTTTTCTAGTCGATCCCCATGATGCAGGGCTAGGCACTGACCTATCATCCCACCCATGGACAGACCCACGAAATGCACCTTCTCAATACCAAGGGCGTCAAGCAAACCGATGGCGTCCTCTCCCAGCATATCCAAGGTGTATGCGCCTGGCGGGGCTTCGCTGTCACCGTGGCCTCTTGTGTCGTAACGGAGAAACTGGTAGTGCGGTTCCAGGGCCTCCAGCTGGGGATCCCACATGTCCAAGCTGGACCCCAAGGAATGGCTCAACATTACGGTTGGCGCGCCCTCCTTGCCAGAGAGTTCATAATTCATCTTGATGCCATTTGCTTCAATTGGCATGACTACGCTCCCCTTCCCTAGGTGCAGATTCCTTTTCACAATGAGTATATGGAGCTAAACGGTCGTGTCAAGAATGAAAATTCCCCAGTTTAAACGGGTGGTTATTCTGATGGGCCCGGCCAAAGAACCGAATGCACCTATCTTTCTTTATCAGAAGCCAGGTGGCGAGGGCAATAATGGAACAGTCATATTTTATAATGATATTCATAATCCACCATAGTCCTCTTTGTTAGCGATGTTTTTCTTCTTGCGGGAGCAAGGCGGGAGGGAGGGCCCTTTGATTGATGAATAAACCCAACTCATTTCCTGTTTTATGATGGACGTACTTGGCTACCATAGCCATGCCGTTTTTATAGGCTAGTTTCAGAGGGGGAACGTTATCCAATCTGATTGTCACATAGATTTTTTTACGTTTTGATCTTTCAATTAAGCCCTTTATTAAGGCATCTGCAATATCAAGTTTCCTATATTGAGGTTCAATAGCTGTATAGCCTCTCTCGATGTACCCAGAAAGGTCTAACCCGGTGGCTGCTTCTAATTTTTTTCTGTAATCTTCTTTTTGAATCTTATGGGTGACAGTGCCAATCACACGATCTCCATGACTGGCATAGCCTACGAGATATGCGTCTCGCAAGTTGTCGTCAATGTAGGCCTTTCCAACACCACCTTCCTTTATTATTAAGTTTTTAATTTGATTAAAGGCCTGTGGAGGAATTAAGTGTGGCTTTTTAAAAAAGTATTTTATCGAATCCTTTTGCATTCCCTAAAGTAATTATCTAAGTCCCCTAAACCGCTACTTGACAGTTGTCGGAAGGATGTTTCTATTACAAATATCTTTCATTTTCTATAACTGAAATTTGTCATGATGCTCATGGAATTTAAGATAGTTATTATTAAATATTTTTTTTAGTAACTCCGGATCATCAATATAATTCAGGAAGAACTCTCTCGCGCTATGGACCGTTTCTGGTTGCCCAATCAATGCATCACTGCCGAACAGAATTCTATCCTTGTAGCGCCGCATGAATTCTAAGTAAGTCCTTGGTTGTTTTTTGACAAAACTAGTCAATGAAGATGTATCTGTATAACAATTCTCGTATTCTTCCAAGAAACATGAAATTTTACGTCTTGAAAACCCGAAATGGGGAATATTAAAATTTGTCGCTGGGTGCCCTCTGATGATCTCTGATATGAAATCGCCATATCTCCTCAAGTCAACGTGAAGCAGGACCGACATACCTTGAGTAGATGCGTTTTCTATGAGCAGCGATGTGATCCTCTCTGATTGTTTCCGATTTCGACCAAAAGCCTGCTGCATGCCTCTGATCATTAGAACGCTATCTTCTTCAGGGACATAAAGCAATTTCATTCCCTTAAAACCTAGCCCTCGGTACATTTCAATTTTCTCTTCGATATTCGATTCAATGAATCTCGCATCTAGGTAGGGCACGATCTCTAGATTGGTTGCTTGATTAAAAAGGCTTAAGGGTTCCTTCTGTCTTGCAAGGATCTCAAGAGTAACATCTTGGTGGTAGCCCTCTGGAACCATCTCTTGAATGGTCTTTATGTCCGAAGGATATTCAGCAATGACCATTGAAACAAAACCGGCAAGACCGATGCCTTCTAAATAAACAAAGACGTCTCCCAAATCAGAGGGCGATCTATCAAAAAGAAAATGAATGTGAGCATCATAGAATCTCATCTTCAGTACTTTAGATTGCTGAGATCCGGATTGAAATCCTTATTTAGGGAGGGTTTTGGCCTCCTCTGAATCAGGCACACCTGAATTGACTGTATCGCCTGGCAAATTGGTTGGCCGTATTGTAGAGTAGATCTTGGCTTATGCTATCGGGTAAAGGAAATGAGTAAAAATCCGAAAAAATTGTGTCCGCATCGCTCATCCCCGCAGGATGATCGGTCCCAAAAACCGCTCTTTTGCTGTAACTTTCGAGTGCGCGCATTAGCACCTCTCTTTCCCTGTCTCTATTTATCCCCTTTTGCTCATCCTGTATTATGGCAGAGAAAATATTTGTCGTATCTATATAGACATCTTCATAATTCTCCAAGAGATACAGGGCTTCATTCAGTCTCGGATAAAACATATGGGGCAAAATAAAAGTAAGTGAAGGGAACCTTCTAATCAGACCCTCCATGAGAGGAAGTGTAATTGTCTTTTCTCTCTGTGGATAATAATCTTCAAAGCCCGTATGAATAGTTATTGACCTGCCGAGCTCTTCCATTCTTTCATAAGCAGGTAACAATCTTTCATCAAATGGAGAAAATCCCTGTACATAGGGATGCAACTTGAAGCCAAAAAACTCGAATCTTCTGACGCATTCGTCGACAATGGATTT
>DAOVAK010000426.1 GCA_030671095.1 Deltaproteobacteria bacterium
TTTGCGTGGATGCCCACTGCTTTGACGACATCTATGCTAAGGTTGTGTCCGTTGAAGAGCATAAAGGAAAGATGGTTAACAACCTCAGGATCACTTCCATCGATCAGAAAGACAGAGACATCCTTAACAAGTGGATGGAAGACGCGGTTTAAATGGTAGACACGTGAACGAAATTTTTTGAAACTTCATATAAAATCGCGAGAGCTTTTATAATTTGATGAATGTTTAAGAAGGAGAACAAAAGAAATGTTTAATCGCAACTATTCAGTCTTCCTGACCGCCCTCTCATTTTTCTTCACTACGGGCCTGGTGAGTACAAGCTGGGCCTCAGTTACAGTGGATAACAGCGTTTATGCTGAGCTCCTGAAGAAGTATGTAAAAGAGGGCGTAGTGGACTATCAAGGATTCAAGAATGAGGAGACCAACCTCGATCAATACCTCAAGGTTCTAGAGAAAACCGATTCTAGCAAGCTTTCTCACAACGAGCAGTTTGCCTTCTACATCAATGCGTACAATGCTTGGACGATCAAGCTGATCCTTAGCGGTTATCCTGGCGTCAAATCCATAAAGGAATTTGGGAGCATCTTCAAGAGCCCGTGGAAAAAGAAACTCGCCCGGATTGATGGAGATATGGTTACCCTGGACCATATCGAACATGGCATTCTTCGTCCCAACTACAAAGACCCGCTGGTTCATTTTGCCATAAATTGCGCATCTAAAGGGTGTCCACCCCTCCGCTCCGAGCCCTATCGAGGGGACGTCCTGGATCAACAGCTGGATGAGATGGCGCGGGCTTTTATCAATGACCCCAGGCATAATCGTCTAGAAGGGAAAAAGCTCTACGTGAGCAGTATTTTTAAATGGTTTAAAGAGGACTTTAACGACGATATTGTCGGTTTTTTTCAAGAATACGCCCAAGGGGATTTGAAAAAGAAATTGGATTCCAGTCGCGAAGAAATCAAGGTTGAATACCTTTCTTATGACTGGTCTTTAAATGGAAAATAATACAAGCGCATTTAATATTGTTACAATTGTCATTGCGACCTGCCCGCCATCGGCTTCGCCTCAGGCGAGGCGGGCGGGGCCCTTCGAGTACCTCAGGGTAAACTCCCCGAAGGGAGCGCGGCAATCTCACCCTTCACTTGGAGATTGCTTCGTCGTCCCGCGAAGCGCGGAACTCCTCGCAATGACACTCTAGTTGTCGCGTCTGTATTAGTTTCCATTATGAATTGGATACCTATTTGTTGGAAACAAGGAGAATATCATGCCTAATTATGATTTTGATATAGGTGTCATAGGTGCGGGAGCTGCAGGTCTCACCGTTACTGCCGGAGGCGCCCAGCTTGGTGCAAAAACACTTCTCGTTGAAAGAGAGAAAGTACTGGGAGGTGACTGCCTCCATTACGGGTGCGTTCCCAGCAAGACCCTCATCAGAACCGCCCAAATTTATCATCAGATGAAAAAAGCAGAGGAATTTGGTCTGCCCCGTGTCGATCTTCAGCCCGTGGACTATCAACAAGTGGCAAAGAGAATTCAATCCGTGATCCATACCATTCAAAAACATGATTCTGAGGAAAGATTCTGTGGCTTGGGCGCTAAGGTGGAATTTGGAAACGCCACTTTCGTGGATGAACACAGCATTCGTTTAAACGGGAAGACCTATTCAGCGAAAAACTGGGTCATCGCCACAGGCTCATCACCTTCCATCCCTCCCATCGAGGGCCTGGACAAGACGCCTTTTATTACCAATAAGGAGATCTTTTCCCTGGATCATCTGCCAAAATCGATGGTTGTCCTGGGTGCAGGACCTATAGCCTCAGAGATGGCACAGGCCTTTTCTCGCCTGGGAACGCAGGTCGCTGTGATTCAACGGAGCAGTCAGATTTTGAGTAAAGAGGATAAAGACATGGCTGATCATGTGATGGAAGCGCTGAGGTCCGAGGGCGTCACAATCCATCTAAACGCTACCGTGGTGAGCACAAAAGACCTGGGGACTGAAAGAGAGATAATTATCAAAGACCGAGAAGATAAAAAGACGACACTCAGGGCAGAGACGATTCTAGTGGCCATGGGAAGGGAGGCCAATTTGGCAGACCTGGGACTGGAAGGCATTGGTTTGCAGTATGATAGGAAAGGTCTTCAGGTAGACGATAGATTGAGAACGACTCACAAACACATATATGCAGCGGGTGATGTGACGGGATCTTACCTATTCACCCATGCGGCTGGTTACGAAGGTGGCATCGTTGTCAGCAATGCCATTTTTCATCTTCCCAGAAAAGTAAACTATACCTACCTACCATGGTGTACTTACACAGATCCAGAGCTGGCCAGTATAGGGATGAATGAAAGAGCGGCCAAGGCTGCTGGGATCGAGTATTCAGTGTGGACAGAGGCGTTCAAAGACAACGACAGAAGCCTGGCGGAAGGGGAAAAGGTGGGAAAGATCAAGATGATCCTGGATGAAAAAGAGAAGCCCCTCGGGGTTCAGATCTTGGGGCCACAAGCCGGGGAACTGCTCGGTGAATGGGTGGCCGTCTTAAATGGTAAAGTCAAGCTTTCCATCCTGGCCTCTGCGGTGCATCCCTACCCAACCCTGGGTGAAATCAATAAAAGGGTTGCTGGGACATACTTCTCGCCCAAGATCTTCTCAGATAAGGTCAAGAAAGGCCTGAAATTCTTCTTCCACTTGAAAGGAAGGGCCTGCGAGTTGCGATCGTGACCAGACCAGATCGAAAATGTTCCAATAGCCGGACAGTACAAGCATGAACGAAAAGCAAACAGAAGCAAAACCTCGGACGCTTGATCCTGAGACGTGGGTAGACCAGTACGGAGATTATCTCTACAGGTATGCCCTTTCCAGAATTCAGGATCCCTCAGTTGCCGAGGATCTGGTGCAGGAGACATTTTTGGCTGCTTTGCACGCTAAAGAACGTTTTGAAGGTCGTTCTTCTGAGAAGACCTGGCTGACCGGCATTCTGAAATACAAGATAATAGATCACATTCGTAAGAAAAGCAGAGAGCAACCGACAGAATCTATAGAGTTTGCGGCAGATGTTATGCATGAGCATTTTGACGAGAAAGGGGCATGGAAAGTGGGCCCAGCCAAATGGACGGTGGACCCCTCGGAGCTTTTGGAGCAGAAGGAGTTCTGGGAGGTTTTTTACCGCTGTCTTTCAAAACTCTCTGGCCGTTTGGCGCAGGCATTTGTGTTCCGCGAGCTGGAGGGGCTGAGTAGCGATGAAATCAGTAAGCTTCTGAATATTTCTGCTAATAATAGTTACGTCATATTGCATCGCGCCCGAATGGGTATGAGGGACTGTGTGGAAGCTAACTGGTTTGACCATAAGAAAGCGAGGGAGCAAAATGCTGGCTTGTAGAGAAGTAACACGACTGGTATCAGAATCTCTGGATCGAGAGTTATCTCTTCGTCAGCGGATGTCGATAAAGATGCACCTCATGATGTGCAAATTGTGTTCTCGTTATAACAAGCAATTGGCGGCTCTGAGGGAAGCGATTCGCCTTCACTCCATGCGCGAAGAAGACATAGATATTTATCCAGCATCTCTCTCTTCTGAAGCCAGGGAACGTATCAAGCAAGCCGTGCATCATAAATCCG
>DAOVAK010000785.1 GCA_030671095.1 Deltaproteobacteria bacterium
TTCTCTCCAGATCTCAGGTATGCGGTCACTCTCTTCTCTTCTGTGTTCACCAGATCCCAGTGAAGAGCAGAGTCGTTAAATCCAAGCTTTTTCTTCTTCTCTTTTGTTAGTCTGGAGGGATCTCCGGCATAGGTGTTCGAATAGGATGAGCCCAGGGCCAAATGACAGTTTCCATAACGGCCTCCATAGTTCTCGTCGTACAGGGTGTTGGCCATGAACTTATCAATCTTGGAGAATCTCTTATCGGTGAGAGAAAACTCCCCCACCCTTTTGGCGCCCTTATCCATGGATAATTGCTTGACAACGAAATCTTTCCCTGTTTTGGCTTCGATTCTGACCGCGTTGCCCTTTCTGAATTCAATCCGCGCGCCCTCCACATAATTTCCGCTTCGAAACGAGGGTTGATTTGCGAAGTAGGTGCCGTCTGTCCCCCTCCAGTCCGGTGAGAGGAAGATTTCGAAACTCGGGACATTATGCCCGGAGAGTCCTATCCACTTCCTGCTCTTTCCTGGGGTAATCTTCAGATCCACGCTTCTTGACTCCACGTGATAGTACCCCACCTCCATGCTATTCACCCATTTCTTGATGGCCATCGCATTCTTGTAAATGGTCTTCCATTCCTTGACTGGATCCCTTTTGTGTAGATAACAGGCCTTAATGACCTGTGCGGTGTACTGCTTCATGGAAAGTCTGGCATGTTTTGCCAGCTCAGGAGTAGGGACCATACAGAGACTCCACCCAAATCTACCTTGTTCATCCCTTCTGTCCAGGATATCTCTTAAGGGTTTCCTTGCCACAGCCGCTTTACCGATTCTTTTCGGATCAATATGGCTCAGATGGGTGAGAGATTCTGGGGCATAAAGATAGAGACTTCCGTTGAGATGTCTGAAAAGCTCTTTTTCACCCGGTGTCAGGAAAACAAGTTGTCTGTTATTCGCCTTTTCAAAAAAACTGCGCTCCATGCTCCATGTCAATCCCATGCGCGGAATGGGATTCATCCCCATATCAAGGAGCTTTGCCTGAATGATCTCAGCCATCCTGATAGCTGCCAGATCATATCGAATCAGTATGACGTCATTTTTCTTAAAATTCTCTTTTCGGGCGGTCTTTAATGCCCAAATCAAAACATCACAATACTTCTCCATCTGCTTTTCTGTGAGCGACATGTGTAATCACCTCCAAAGAACCGTCGCAAAAATGTACGGTTCAGGAAGAAAAAATTCTGTCTGGACAACCAAGGAAGACATCGATTTCTAAGTTGAATATTAGACTCCCCTTGGTTTGCAGACAACCTCTTTGACCTTCAGATCAAAAAAGTTGAAGCTGTTGGCGGGCCGGAGAAGTAGAGCCGTATCAGCCCCTTTTCCCGTTCCCCCCACGGATATCACATCTTCATCGGTCCGAATCAGACCGGCGTCAGCAGCCATCAGGGCCAATTCAATAGCCACTTTGGTCCCCTGACCGAATGTCCTCAGGGTATAGGCAACGATTTCATCCACCTGATAGGTGGAAAGCTTGTTTCTGACCGCCCGCCCAATGCCTCCGAAGGCATGCTGGCAGGTGAGAACAGTGACCCCTTTAGATTCCAGTTCCTGGCGGACATCCTCTGGCAGTTCCTGGGCGTTGGGTTCTCTGAAGCCAGTCACATGGCTAACCGCAATGATCTTTAGCGCAGAATCAAGGATCTCCATGGCTTTGAAGGCCGTCTGTCCACTGCAAGTTGCGACCACCACCTTTTTTATCCCCAGTTCTTTTGCCCGACGGGAAACGGCCTCAAGGACCCCC
>DAOVAK010000783.1 GCA_030671095.1 Deltaproteobacteria bacterium
TCTCAAAGTCTCAAAGATCAGACCACCGGCAAGGAGCAAAATAGATATCACCTTGAGGAGATTGGCATTGCCGGAGAATCGAGTATCCGACCAAAACTTGGTGGTTCAAAAGATTGTGCCAACACTTTTGAACGTTACTAAATTATTACTACGTGCATTTTGTGCTATATCACATATTCGTATCGTATGGAGTCATGGCCTGTTCCTGGAGGGAAGGAATAAGCCAGCACTCAATGGATTCGGAGAAACAATGTTCGTTGAAATAGCAAAGCGGGGACCGGACGGGGATAGTGGAAGTGGGGTCAGAAGTCCATCTTCAGGGCAAGACCGAGGCCACCCCTGGTGGTAAAAAGGTTTAGATTGAGCCTGTCGGGTAGGTTCCGACGAAAATCATTTCTCACCTTCCTGTTGTATTTGTGGGCACTATTAACGGCGCTGTATATGTTTCCCGTATACCAACCCACCTCCACGAGCAGAAGTATACTACCGAGCACCTGAAGGTCCTCATCAAAGGCTTCGATGGCCGCCCAAATGGTAAGCCCATTGAGGAGAAATGCCACCAATGCATCTTTAGGACGCTCACAGTAGAGATGTCCCAGGCCGGGAAGGATGGCCAGGACCCCTGCGGTAGCGGGTTTTTTGTAGGGTAATGCTTCCCCTTTCAGGCTCACTTCTGCAAGCTCTTGCGAATTGGGATAAAGGGGGCTGCTTTTCTCCACCATCATGAAGGTCTCTGATGCCTCCCGCCACTTGTCCTCCTTCATCCGGCTCCAGGCAAGTCTATACTGGGCGGCGTGCTTCACGTCGAGATGCGGGTACGTCTCTATCACCTTTTTGAAATATTGTTGTGCCTCCTTCAGAAGACCCTGCCTGTAATAGGATTCACCCATCAAGAATAGGGCTTTTCCGCCTATGGGCCCGCTAGAATAGCTTTTGTAGACCTTTTCCAGGGCCTTTCTCGCCGACTCATACTTTTTTGCCTTGAGATAGCAGAACCCAATGAGATAGCGGGCCTGAGGAACCTTTTCATCTTCTGGGAAAAAATGGATAAAGCGCTCGAACTCAGCTACCGCCCTCAAGTATTCCCCCCTCTCCATGGTCTGCCGTGCAAACTGGAATTGATCCTCACTGTCAATGGTAATCTGAGCTGATAAGGCGGAGGCGGGGAGTAATAAGGAAATGAAAAAAAGGGAGAGGAAAAGGGAAAGGCACCTATTCATGATGTTTTCCATCCCGCGGGTACCACCAGAAATCATTGTTTTCTACGGGGTCAAGAATGAGTAACTCCCCATCAGAATATATGTACGGGGAAACAGTGGTCTCCTCCTTGCCTTCATGAATCAGACGGTCCACGGTCATCATCCATCCTATGAAGAAGCCATGTTTTTTAATGGCCTGCTCAGCATACGAAGAGCAGGAGGGAAAGCTTGGACATCGGTCAGCATTCACGGGTGAGATGTGATCCTTGTAAATGGAGAGCAGCCACTGTGCTGGGTTGAATCCTGAGGCCTCCTCAGGGGAAGGAGAATCGGATTGCCTGGAGATTTCTTCTTCAGCGCAAACGCCAGGGGTATGGCCAATGGTTACGAGGAAAAATACAAAACATAAAAGAGTAAGCACCTTGATTGACGCGTTCATAGACGTCCTGCCTGTGATGGGAAAAATGGCCAGAATATGCAAGTTGGCCATGGACCCTAATGAACAACTGCAAATAAGTCAAGATGATAACAGGGCATTTCGAACCCTGAAAGTTGACAAAAATCGCTAACCGAGGGAAAATACTTCCCAATATCTCAAC
>DAOVAK010000602.1 GCA_030671095.1 Deltaproteobacteria bacterium
ACACGCAAGGTTGATCGACCTTTTTCACTGGCAGGAGATAAAAAGACAGATGCCACTTTATCCGTATCCTTTTTCACGGAATACATGACGAACTCTTTTTTTGAGCCGTCAGGTTCTATGTTGATCAGCTTGCGGTACATCTCAAAGCTTTCGGGATTCAAGTTTCGGTCCACTTTCTTAAGCAGGTCGTCGCCATCAATGGCAAAGGCCAAAGGCGCAATTGCCACAACAAACATGATGGTTCCCATAAAGAACGCCTTCTTCATGAATCACCTCTTTGATGGGTCTTGTCTGATGAACTCTTGAACAGCATTTTTCACCATGCCGGTGCCCTCGTAGTAATTTATCCCTTCTTCATCCAGGGCGTTGGTCATTTTATGGCCAAAACCACCTGCAATCACCACACTAACATTTTTTTCCGCAAGGAAATTTGCCACTTTGGGCCCAGCGCCTCTGGAAACATCACAAAACGGATTGGGGATAACCTCCGTAAGCTTTCCATGCTCGTCAAAGATCAGGTAATAGGGCGTGCGCGCTGCTTCTTTGCTTACTTGGGCCTTTTCCGTTTTATCAATCGCCGCCACGGCGATTATTTGCCCCTGTTGAACTTGCCCAAACACAACGCTGCAAGAAAATAACACCATTGCTATCATGAATCCTTTCATCTTTCCCCCCTTCGATTTGTTCTATACATGTCCCAGCGCATCAACCGGTTCCATCTTTGAGGCTTTGTAGGCAGGTTGCAGTGTAGCGAAGACCGAAACTAACAGCACGGTAACTGATAACCAGAGCAACTCCCCCAGCTTAACCGTGGGAGACAGCAACAGGTTTTCCATTCGGCCAAAGGAAAATCGAATCTGGTAAATACTAAGCAAATAAATGCCTGTCAGGCCGATGGCATTTCCGGCCATAGCGCTTATCAGCCCCAGGGAAAACCCTTCGGCCAGAAACAGGCCCATAATTTTTCTCGGAGCGGTGCCAACAGCACTCATGGTTCCGATCTCTCTGATCCTCTCATAGACCGACATCATCATGACGTTCAAGATACTGATGAGGACAATAGCGATCATAATGACTTTCATGGAAAGGGTGATCAGGTCAATCATATTTGCCACATTAACAAAGGGGGAGAGCTTTTCCCATGTGTGAATTTCAAAGACCGGCTTCCCTTTGGAATCCTTTTGCTCACTCAGGGTAGACTGGAGATTTGCATAAACGGCATCAAGATCGTTAAAGTTTTTTACACGTACGGCGACCTCTGTGACTTCTGGCTCTTCCATTCGAAGCAGAGCACGAGCGTCTTCTATATGCATATAACCTTCTTTGCCCTGTGGTCCCAGCACGTCTTCTATGATTCCTGCCACTGTAAAATTAAAGCCATTTACAGAACCCTCCTTATTGTGAGCCACAACCACCACTGTGTCCCCCGCCTTGATTTTCATGCCTTTGGCCAATTTCTCAGGGATGATGACCTCTCCTGGCCCTACAAAACCTCCCTTCTTCTTGCTTAATACAATTCGGTCCCCAACGGCAAGGCATACCTTGACTTCTTTTTCTGGATTTACGGCATTGAGCCGGATATTCGTTGTCTCCATATAGTTGCTTAACATAGCACCTAGCTTTATCCTTGGTGCATAGGCAGCCACTGCGGGGTGATTTTTCAGAATATGCTCGATCTTCCCATAAGTTTCCTGATTCAAATTCAGATTTAAGGGAAACGTATCAATGGCGGAGACATATCCTCTCCTGTGGATCTGGATCTGCCCCAGGTTGGAGTCGGTAATCTGGCCAATCATCATGGCCTTGAACGAACCGGAAAGACCTGAAAAAAGGATAACCATCAACACACCAAGAGTAATTAACAGGGAGGTAAGCAGCGTTCTCCTCTTGTAGCGAGTTAGATTTCGAATGGCTATTCTAAACATGTTCGTCATTGTTTTTCCTCCTCTCTGAACCACGCTCCGTTAGAACAAGCCTGCCATCTTGCAGGGTATGAATCATCTCTGCCTCGCCCATGATTCTTGGGTCATGGGTGGAAAAGACGAAGGTGGTTCCAAATTCATCTCGCATACTGCGCATGAGTCGAACAACGTTTATGGCCGTGTTTTGGTCAAGGTTCGCCGTGGGTTCATCCGCCAAAACCAACTTCGGCCGGGCCACCAAGGCTCTGGCCACGGCGACTCGCTGCTTCTGACCACCAGAAAGGTGATCAGGACGTCTATCCTTCTGTTCCAGCATTCCCACCGCTTCAAGGACCTTCAACACCATGCCCTTTCGTACTGACTTTGGCTCATTCTTGACCATTACCAGGGGATATTCAACGTTTTCATAGGCGGTTAACACAGAAATGAGGTTGAATGACTGGAAAATAAAGCCCAAGACTTCCCCCCGAAAGGCGGCCCTCTCCTTGCGGTCAAGGGCGTTCACGTGCTTCCCGGCAACAACAAGATCTCCTCCCGTTGGCTTGTCCAGGCAGCCGATAAGGTTTAGCAAAGTGGTCTTGCCGCTGCCAGAGGGGCCAACAATGGAGACAAAAGAGGCCGGCTCAATTTCAAAACTTAATGCCTTTAGTGCCTGGACCTCAACCTCTCCGCTCACGTACGTCTTGGATACATCCTCAGCCCTTACCAAGGTCATAGATTTCTCCTCTTTCCTTATTGTCCGCCTTCCGAGCTGC
>DAOVAK010000319.1 GCA_030671095.1 Deltaproteobacteria bacterium
TATCTGAAGGAGTTCGTGGAGCGATGCAAGTAGTTATGGGTCTTGTGGTCATTTTCGGGGGATCAGTGCTGGCATTAGCGATTGTGGGAGGAACCATCCTACTGGCCATCAAAATCCTGAAAGGAGGTTTGTCCCGCACAGACCAGAAAGCCCAGGCTGAGGAAGCCAAAATGGTACAGGA
Organism: Deltaproteobacteria bacterium; assembly: GCA_030671095.1. The sequence goes on from DAOVAK010000319.1 coordinate 182, forward strand.
AACCTATGAAGGTCTGTCCAGAATGGAACAACGGGTGGAATCACTGGAGACCATTATTCTTGACCGAAAAGGAAAGGACCGTGAATCATGAAACGCATTGAAAAAATTCTTCGTGGCGGGATGTATCGTTCTCGAAATGGCATCATATTAGGGGTGTGCAGAGGCATTGCCGAATATTTTGATTTTTCCATCTTTTGGACACGGGCCGTTGCTCTCATACTCCTGTTTTTTACCGGACTCTGGCCCATTGTCGTGTTGTATTTCGTTGCGGCACTCATAATGAAGCCGGAACCGGTTTTACCCTTGCGAACTGGCGACCAGCAGGAATTCTATGAGAGCTATATTCATTCGCCAAAATCGGCGGCCGATCGGCTGAAAAGAAGATATGAGAACATTGAGCGTCGTATTCAACGCATGGAGAACCACGTCACATCAACGGAATTTGATTGGGAGCATAGATTGAACACCTAGAAATAGCATCCCTCAGCTTATTTCATCACTTCCAGTCTGGGAATTCTTACCTCCTCATGCCCTGTCCTATTCTCCTGTAGGATTCAAGTACCCCGTCCCGGAAATAGAGGTAATAAGAGTTCGTCCCGTAGTCGTAGACCCATTGCTCCTTGCCTCGCCGGTTGGACCTGCCTGTGCTCAGCCAGGAAGGCTCCCCCCAGGAGAGTCGGGCCATCTCTTTGGTCATGCCCGTCCAGATCCTGCGGTCTAGTATATCCGCCTGTACCGTCATGGGGAAGCCCGACTTCCTGATCTCGTAGAGCCTGTGGGCCACATCAGGCTCATTCACCCTCTCACCCAGACCCGCATGGACCCACCTGGTGTAGAGCGTCTCGAAGCCTGAGCTCACCCTGAACAGTCCAAGCTCATAGGGCTGTCCCACGCAGGTCTTCCTTTGCATCAGTCTTTCCACAAGGGTCCCTGTTTTCGTGTCCCCTTGACAGTCGCCTATGAAAAACCAGTAGAATCGCCCAGGCTCCGGCTCCACTTCCACTTGTTTCGGTACCTTCTCCTTGAGCTTGAACCTTGCCTTTCGGTAAAGTAATCCTCCTAAGGTTTTCTCCTCATCCACTCTGGCCAACATCTCCCCATAGCGAAGCTTCTCGGGTTCACCTTCCATGATGAAATAGAGAATCTCACCCGGCCCCACGTTCCGTATGTTCTCCAGGGTGGACAGGTACCATCCCTCCACAATCTCTCCACTTTCTGTATACTCAGTCTTCGTGCTTAACTGGAACCAGCCCTTCACCTCGGTTGCCCTCGGCACTTCTCTCCACTCTATGGGTATCCACGTGACATCCCGCCTGGACTCGAAGGTGGAGGGGACTTCAAAAACCTCAGAGCCCCTCACAGTATCCACAATGGGATAGTCGGTCCCCGGTCCTGACCGCACTTCCCCATTCCTGAGCACAACAAAGTAGTCAGCATGGGAAAGTATGGGGACGAACAGAACCGCCAGGATCATTGTTATAATGGTTTCCTTTTTTCTCACGTCTTTTAATCTCCTCATACGAAAATCCCCCACCTCTCATAAAAGAAATGGGCTATTCCGCATTTCTCCGCTTGAATCCCGTTTGTTCGATGCTCATCGGACCATGCATCTAGCAGAAAAAATATCATAAAAACAACCACTTAGTCAAGTATTTTATGGCTTTTGGCGTTTTTATATGGGCGCAGTCTTTCCGCCTAACTTGGCATCTAAGCCAGCATGTAGCCCTTTTTTGCCATGAAATAGGTCACCACCGCGTCCGTGCAGTTGTAGAAAAGCAAAACGAGCACCGCCACGAACAGTCCATCCTTCTGGCCGTGATATACGAGAAATAAAGCATACGTCCATACCATGATTGATCCCATCAATTCCGCGGCCCCCAGGGCCCTATGACCCAAATAGAAATCCCCCAATCCGGGGAGGAGCAGCGATCTCAATGTGGCCTTCTTGGGCGTCTTGAAAGCAGCTTCGCAGGAAGGGCACTCGGTTAGGCCTTTTTCAAGTGGGACAAAACAAGAAGGGCAAATGCATTCCAGCACCGCCTCTGGTTCCCCTTTTACGTATTCTTTCCGCTCCGTTATGAAGTCCTTCAGCTCTTTGGAGATGTAACGTTTCACCTGGGTGAGTACGCGTCGCTTCGACCTTATCCGATCCAAGACCATGCTACTAAACAATATACCCCTTTTAACCTTTCTTATGTCTTCGTAGAGCACTTGAAACAAGTAGTGGGTCGTGCCTTTCATCCTCGAGTTGACGTTTATAAGCAGGATTCTTTGATTGGTTGCAAGAATGGCGTAGTGGTTGTACATCATTGTCAGCCAGCCATTGCCAAAAAACAGTTCGGCAGGATAATAGGCCGTACCCCTGCCGATTCGCATGACCCTTTCGCCGTCTTTTATGATCTTGTCCAGAACCTCCGACACGGCCATCAGGATCTTGACTTTGAACTTGTTCTTTCTGCTTCTGTATCCACCTCTCTTGCCAGGCGGAAAAATCTCTTCAAACGCAACTTTTTCTGGAGATATGCCCTGCAGCTCCGGAAAATCCATGAACACGCCATGATCCAGGGGAACCCCAGTTCCCGGATCCCCATAGGGGGACGTTTCGTGGGGAGAGCCCGTGGCATCAACCTCCGCTCTCTTCGCCCACACGGCTCCACCCGGGTCGATCACCATGACTTGGCCACAATTCTTGCATGTGGCTCTTGCTCGAGCTTTACCTATTTTGTCATCTGGGATTTTGTAATCTTTGTTGCAGGTGGGACAAATAATAACCAAGGCTTTTCCTCCCTCTCTTTTTCTCTGGGGCGGCAGGCCTGATTGCCTCCTCTTGAAGCACTAAAACCTTTGACATCTCTAAGGATTGTCGGAAAACGTCAACATGTGCCAAATTTTGTTCAGGTGGCCACTGGCCCCAAGTGCGGTTCATGTCCTCGGTTTTCCTTCTGGACACTGCCCCCTTGAGCTTAAGGACTTGTTGACACGCGTCTTACGGTCATTTCCAACACATCCTCGCCTTGATCGAGAGATTAATGCAAGAAACATGCAAAACCCTCCTGACGATTGCCCTTGGGAAACAAAAAAGGCAGAGCCATTAAAGGCTCTGCCTCTGTCAACAGAAAGGTATGCAGACCGATGCTTGTGTGCTCTAACCTCTCATTTAGACGCCAGAGACTTATTCAGACCCCTCTTTGGAGACCAACAATTTTTGCCCTGGTTTAATGGCCTGCCCTGTACTTATTTGGTTGAGACGGCACAGTTCGGCCAGGGAGATTCCATACTTCTTCGCGATCCGATAGAGCGTCTCGCCCGGCTGAACCTGATGGTACGCTTTTTCGGTTTTCACGACCGATTCTTTTTGGACACGAACCGGGGTCTCGCCCTTCGCCTTTTCAGGCACAGTGGCCGTCTGCAGCTGGGCAACCGTGTGGGACAGTTCATCCATTCTCTGGGTCAGTTCATCCATTCTCTGGGTCAGTGATTCTCCGGTTGCATTCAGATTTGGCACAGATCGCTGAAGCTCCATAACCAGGCCCGCAAGTTGGGGTAAACTCTGTTCCAGCATTTTTAGTCTGTTTTTGATGGGGTCTAGATCTGCGGTCGAACGCTTGTGGAATTGGAAAAACAAAGCGAATCCTACAACCAGGATGAAAACGATTATCCCTGCAAAAATGAGATACGACGTTAGGGACATGGAACGCCTTGACCTGGTACCGGTGACGGTCTCGGCCAAATCCAGATTTAGTCTAAGGTCTTCGTCCATTACTCTTCCCCTCTCCTTTTATGAGGTTTCGCACAGGCCCCTCTCACAGAACCAGTTGTCCAAGAAAGGAGCATATCGTGGATCAGAATAATATGGGTAATCACGAACAAGTCAAGAAAATTGGTAAGGATTCGGCCAGCTGAATCTCCGGCATTCCCTCCGAATAAAGGACATCCCTCAAAAGCCGTTGACAAGAACACTCAATTCATTTTAAGTGTGCTGAAATTTCAAGATCATGCACTCACTAAAACCCCATCGCTCGCATAGAGAGGTGGGGGCTGTTTCAAAGCAAAGGTGTTTGGTATGAAAAAAACGATTCTCCTAACCATCCTTATCTCTCTTTTCTTCTGGGGGCACACGCCCGTCTATGGTGTGGAAGAGATCATAAACAATCTGCCCACCGAACCTATTAAGAAATCCCGCGTCGTGTATCTCAAATGGGGGCGGAAGTTGCTTTGCGA
>DAOVAK010000490.1 GCA_030671095.1 Deltaproteobacteria bacterium
CCGAACATCCCGTAGGCAGCGTCGCTTCCCCGCGCGCGAGCATAGGTCCCGGGCGGGCCAGAGAGGGGATTATCTCCATAGCTGCACACTACCGTGTTGCAGAGCCCGGCATCAATAGCCATCATGGCGTATTGCACCATCATGACATTGGTTGCCCCGGCCGCATCAATGGTGAGGGTGACTTTGGGACTTATCCCCAAAAGCTGCGCAATTTTGGCTGAGTAGAGCATAGTAAAGCCCGAGGTAGGAGCCTTCGTGAGGACGCCGTCCACTTCCATCTTGTCCAGCCCTGCATCCTCGATAGCATACTTAATGGCCTCTAGATTGAAACCCTGGGAGGTAATGCCGGGGACTCGCCCTACCTTGGTCATGCCTACTCCCACGATGCAATACTTATCTTTCAGACTCATCTGTACCTCCTTCACTCACCTCACGCTCTTTTTCAATACAATGTTTCACCTGTAAAAGTCAAGAATAGTTGAAGCACTCCTATGATGATCCTTCCGGTCGTTCGACCCGGAGGCCTTTCGGCCGATGGGCTCTCGACAGATTCCCATATGCAGGGTATTAAACCATCCTGATTATTTTTTGCCCTCAATACTTTCGAGCATGGCTTCGATCTGAAGGAATGCATTCTCCTCGCTATACTTCCTCTCATCAGCATGGTCCACGTCGATCATCACCGTGGCTATTTCTAAGTTCTCGGCCAATCGTTTCCTCAAGTCCATCTGCATCACTGAGTATACCTTGCAACTGCGGTTACTGGCAAATACCAAGCCGTCTATGGCAAATCGCTCGATCATCTCCGAGATAGCCTTGTACCGGAGATCCATGCCATAGCTGCACCAGCCCCCGTTCTGTATGCGAGCCAAGTAACGCAAAGCGTCAGAACCGTCCCACTCATAAAAGTCTAGACTGTTCTCGATCCGCCCGAGGGAACTTGCATAACTCGAATACACGATATTGGCATTCAATTGAGCCAATCGATTAGACATTTTGCTCAACTGATGCCACGGAGCAATGTTGTCCCAGAGCAGCCTGTACTTTTCATTGAGCACCGGAAATTTAGTAGCAGCCATCTCTGCCTCGGTTTCATCCACCAGCAATCTATAATGCTCGGTCATCTCAGGTTCCCCTCGCATCCAGGTGAAATAAGGAGCCATGTTGGCAAAGGTATCAAATGCGGTGATACCAGATGGTCGGTGGGCCGCAAAACTCAAGAAACGCGTCCAGTATCGTAAGGCTTCATTGCTTTCCCGAACGGCTTCCTGTACCTTATCGTAATTGAATTTCTGCCCTGTCAGTTCTTCGAGAAGACTGATAAGGTCATGGAACTGGGTCAGGATGTACTGGAGGTCTTTCTCCTGTTGGGGCTTGTAGCAGAAGGGCACATCCAGCACAAAATGCGGGATGCCCAGCTCCCGGTGATATACGTCAAACCACTTTACCAGGAGAGAGCAGTGATTGTTATTGGAGATCAGAAGGTCAGGCCTGGGCAGACCCATACTTGGGGAATCCCGCCCGTTATCGAAGACGGTTCCCAAGTCGACACGAGCATAGGAACAGAGGTCAGGAGAGAATCCGAAACTTTCGGCTTTTTCACACTGATGGGCACCCACCTTTCTGGCGGCACACATTGCAGAGTGGCTTTCAGGAGCGCACACAATCACGTCAAAACCTTTCAGGAGTTCTGTCGGCGCGGTGATGGCAATCCAGATCACGAACTTGCCTTTGGCCGCCTCCACATGGTTGCCCTCGTAGTAGCGTGTCATAATCTTGCCCAGGTTTTCCCTTGACTTCGGTTTTAGCTTTTGCAGCATGGTTCCCTCCTCTAGGCCATCAATTCCGAAAAGGCCTCAATGCGTGTCTTGAAGACTCCTACCTTTTGGTGGTCGTCTATTGCAAATTCGAGCAAGAGAGTGTGAAGGCCTCTCTCTCTAAAGTGTTTTTCTAGGTATGGAAACTCAAAATACTCGTATTCACAAAACTTCTCTCCGAGGAACATAATCCCTCTGGCGTTCCTCTCTTCAATGAGATCCTCAAGTTGTCCGATCCTCTCATCGGCTGAACCGAGCAAGGTTGTACAGGAGTTGTGGCTTGAATAAAACTCTACATAGTAGTCGGCCGGAGAGAGCGTGGATTCAGGGGTATAGTAATAGGAACGTGCCAGAGATGCTATGTCGTTTCCCACAATCTTCAGGCCCGCTTCTTCAATGGCCGAACAGATGGGAGCATGGGGGGGAAGAATACCACTCAGGATCACCCGCCCTACAGATTCGCCCTCTGAGATGAACCGCGGTACACTCTCTATCGTTGAAAGGACTGCCTCCATAGACTCGATCTGTTTTTCAACGGATCGAAGATAGTTACCCTGGAGGAGGTTTGAGAATTCCCTGAAACTCATTTTCCCATCGGACACAAACTCATCCAACTGTCGGGCCAGCTTTCTGGCGACACGGTAGAGACCAACGCTCTCTTCAAACCTGCTCTGTGAAAAGGACTCTCCAAAGGTATCTTCCAGTTTCTCGGTAAGGGCGTTTATCTCATTTTTAAGATATGATCTGGCGTCCGTCTGTTTGCGGGGAACCATGGGGATATGAATGTTCACCATCGGCAACTGCCTGCCCTCATCCTCAAGGCCACAACGCAGGATCTCAGGCAGATTACGCAAGGTATCGCATGCGTTGTATATGAAGAGGCCGTCAAGTTTGGCGCTTGCTTCGGACAGTACGAACTCGGTCAGGTGCCGTCCCACCGAGCAAACAAAGCCCTGGAGGTGCTGATCACCTTTTGTGGTTTGGGGGAAAAAGGGTTTTAATCCCCACATTACCAGCGGCTCCAGCCCCATGGCATGAAAAAGTTCCACGGGCGGATACAAAGGGAAACATCCAATGAGCTTACGGCCGCTCTCTTTAAGTACTTTTAATTTTTCATTCAGACTATCCATATCTCTCCAACTTTCTTCGGCTATCATGGTCAGTCATGAGGTCTGATTTGGTCATCTCCTGGTGGATTATTAGCACTTTAGAAAAATAGGGTGAAATTTGTCAATTATTTCTTTTTTCATTAATATTCATGAACTCAAAGGGGGAAGTATCGCCTAACCCGGATAAACCGGAAAGAATAGCCACAAAGGCACCAAGACACAAAGAAGAATGGGGTCAAGTCTACTCTTGACTCTTGATAATGTTTATTGTATACCCCCTTAT
>DAOVAK010000007.1 GCA_030671095.1 Deltaproteobacteria bacterium
GACACTCGCTACCTGTGGCTGAGTAAAAAGGACATGGGTGAAAGTCATCGGGTTCATGGACGAAACCAATCCCATGGAGTTTTCAGCAGCAACGATTCCTCCTTCGGACGAAAAATGAGAATAATGTTTTGATTGGGGACCGGTCAGGTCTCCGATAGCGTAAACACCCTCGGCCATGGTCTCCATCTTATCGTTTACCTCGAGATATTCCCTGTTTTCGTCAAGGCCAATGTTGGTAAGGCCAAGGCCCTTTAAGGAGGCAGTCCTTTCAATATAGAGAATTTTATCTACGACAACGGTTTCACTACCTTCTTTTGAGTCTAAGTCCACACGGAGCCCGCCTTTTCCTTTAGAGGCACCTGTAATTTTCGCCTCCCTCTTGATACTTATCCCCTGGTCCTTTAGCGCTTGTCTCAAGCGGGACCTGATTGTCTTGCTCTCATACGGAAGAATCGTCTTATCCTGTGTGGCTACCATCACCTCTGAATCAAACCTGTGGAGGAACTGCGCGATTTCCAAAAGCCACGGGCTGCGTCCAAAAAAGAGCACTTTTTTTGGCAGTTTGCCTGTATTCAGAAAATCATCGCTATTTATCACCTCTTCCAGGTCTCCTCCGGGAAAATCGGGTTTGACCCAAGTTGCGCCGGTAGCCAGGATGATCTTCTTGCATGATATGACCTTCCCATTCACCTCCACCTTTCCTTTCCCGGCGACCTTTCCCTTGCCATCAATGATTTCAATGCCGTTCTTTTTCACTGTGCTTGTTACGCCCTGCCTCATGAAGTCAATGAGCTCTTCTTGTCTCTTTTTCAGGGCTGAATAATCCTTTGAAATCCCTTTAAAAGAGAGACCCATCCTTTTTCCAAAAGCAACGGCACCAAGTATATAGGATGCGAGCATCATATGCCCAAAAGGCACGCATCCTCTGTTCATGCAAAGTCCGCCGAAATCTCTGGCCTCAATAATGGCCACATCCGCTCCCAGTTGCGCTGCCCTGATTGCCGTGGGCACCCCACCTGCACCTCCTCCTATGACAACAACGTCTTTCATTTGATTTTCCTCATTCGCCCCTGTTCTTTATCAGCCTTGTGTCCTTCAAAACGACCCCTTTGTCCGCCCCGGTCCGTCGCCCGCATGCCCTCCTGTTCCCCGGTAGGCGAGAAAGCCTTTCAATAAACTGGATTCATTGAAAAACTCACTTTCTCCATAGATTGTGTCGCCTATATGCGCTTGGGACAAGTCTGGTTCCATACGGATCAATCTATAATATTGCAATAATATGTTAATGTCAAGGCTCAAATGATCGGGAACCGTGACCAATGAAACTCAAAATGAAAACCTAATCATTCAGCAGAGGTTTGGCTTGACAAAGAGGGTATCGGCATTGCCGATGGGCGGATGACTTTCTGATTCTGTCAAAATTGGAAAGGGCCGCGAAGCGGGTAATGGACGGGATAGTTAAATACCTGGAGGAGAAGTTGAACCTCCCGGTGAATAAAGAGAAAAGCGGGGTGTGGGAGATCAAACATGTCCGTTTGCTCGGGTTTCAAATCCTTCGGGGAAAGATCCGTATGAGTAACAAATCACGACTCAAATTCAAGGATAAGATCCGGAAGTTAACCCGAAGGGATAACCCTTTATCCATGCATCGGTCCCAAACCGCCAATTCAGATTCGGGTTCATACAACCGATTGGCCGTCATGGCCAATAGAGCCCTTTCATAGGGGACTTTGAGCCTTTTTCGTTTAACAATTTCTGAAAAGGTTCCTTTTAGACCGAGCCTTTCCCAGAGGGCCTCAATGGCAAGCACGCAGCCAAAGGAAACGGTCTTCTTGATTTTCAGGTCACTCGGGAGTCCTGCTTTAACATGTAATGCTTAGCCCTGTTCTTGATCCAGGGGTTCAAGGACCGTCAAGCCACAGACCCGGGCAATGGACCGGCAGAGCCGCACAAGCTGGTCTCGGTCCAGTTCGTCGGTTCTCCCGAAGTTGTGGATAATTTTGGCAACCGGCTTTCGGGTAATGGGATGTCGTTCGTTGTGGGCCAGCTGGTAGTATTCGACGGCAGAGCTGTCCTTATTTTTTCGTTTGGTGGTTCGTAAATACATGTTTACACAAATAGCATGTATTTATACAGATGCCATCACAAAAATAATAATTCGTGTGCCTACTACTTCTGAGGCCGTCAACTCAGATAAGTGCCTGAAATTACGTAATCACACCCCGAAAATGGGACCATTTTAGCCGGATGTTTGACTACAAAACGCAAACGCGAGTCGAAGAACAGATAAAAAATGATTTTCAGCGGTGAGTTAAGGGAGGGTGATTTCATTCTCCCGGAGAGAGAGTTGTAGGAACGGTTCCGAATTTCTGCGACAAATACGACCTGGCCTTTTTCAGAATTCAGAGTCTTGATTCCGAAGCCACTCACCTTTCGATTTTGAACATATGCGGACGATTTTCAGGAACTCTTCAATATCCAGACTCCCTGAACCTGCCCCCACCCCATCAACGTCCTCTCCTTTGACCATCTCCCCCACATTGTGGACCTTAACGCTGCCGCCATACATGATGCGGGCGGCTTCCGCAGTCTTTGGGGAAAACACACGGCCTATCATTTTTCTAACAAACTGGTGCATTTTCTGAGCCTGTTCGGGCGTCGCGTTTTTCCCGGTCCCGATGGACCAGATGGGCTCATAAAGCACCACCGTTCTCTCCATCTCCTCCTCAGAAAGTCTGGAGAAGCAGGTGATCACTTGCCGTTCAATTTGATTCAGTGTAAGGCCCGCCTTCCGCTGTTCGATGCTTTCGCCTATACAGACAATAGGTGAGATCCCATGTTTCAGCAGGACCCTGATCTTGCGATTGACAATGCCGTCGTTCTCCCCAAAATACTGCCGTCTTTCTGAATGCCCCACCACACAATAAAGCCCGCCTGCGTCCGCAATCATCGGGGCCGAAATTTCTCCGGTAAAAGCCCCCTCCTCTTCCCAGTGAACATTCTGGGCACCCACCGAGATCAGGGGATATTCTCTTGCAGCCTCAGCAACAGATCGCAAATGGATAAGCGGGACGCACACAATTAGTTCGATGGTGTCGATCAATTCCAATGATGCTCTGCCCAGACCATGAATCCACTCCAAGGCCCCGCGGTGATTCTTATGCATCTTCCAATTGCTATGGATGATAGTTCTCTTTTTATTACTCATGGCTCCAACCTCGTTGAAATCTCCTGGCATGATTATGCGTTACCGCTACAACCGAATATTTGGATAAATCCTTTGATCATGTGAGGGTTCGATATCCAGTGACTCCGAAGAATTCCCCTGGGCCTTCGCCACCAGGACGATCTTTGGCAAAACTCTAATGGTGTACATATATTCCATGTAGACCTGGGTGGCAATATTGAGCTTGGTTGCACCACAACGAACAGGTTTTGAAAAGCATTTTCGTTCAAGCCGGTACCCCCATAGATCACCAGAAATGGGTCGGCCTTTTTGAAATTTCATGAAGGCGATCACAGTTCGAATTGGGTTTGACTTTGTGCCAGTATTAGGGACGACACAAATTGCCCCAATAAATGGGGCAAGATCCCAAGAAATCTTGCTATTATAATGGGCTCGTCCGTCACGTGTGGTTCCTGACGGCCTCGGTTCATGTCGAATTATCTTAGCAAAAGCTAAATCGAGGTCAGGCCAAGCTTCTTGTCCTGCCATTGGATCAAAACGAGGAATAATGCAGCTATGCCCTTGGTCTGCCACGACTATATCTTCTATCTCTACAACAAGCAGATCCCCTTTATCAACTCCCTTAACAAACACAGGGCCAGCCAACGGGTTGTGCATCTGTGGGGTGAAATCAGTATAAGGTTTGAGGTTTTCCAACGTAGGTAGATCACTTTCTGAACGTATACGACCAGACAAATTGTCCTCTGTTTCCAAAACAAAAGACTTTCCTTCGGCTACCTCAAACACCGGAGCTATTTCTTTTCATTGTAAGCGTTTTCTCGGGTCACTCTTTTAATGGCCACGATCTCCCCCCTCTTTGATATGCGCCGGTATATACGCAACAAGAGACCTTAGGTCCGTGGAAAAACGGACCTAAATTCAGACCTTGCACTAATGAAAATGGGATGGCTCAATTACGAAATGCCGCTATTGCAGCTTTTAATTCTGGATGGTCTTGTGCATACTCTTCCAGACTAAGGCCATTTTGAAAGGCCTCCCAGGCCTGCCTTAGACTTGCAGCACCGGCCTTTGGACCCATGGGATGTGAAAATACCGCTCTTCCCGCTACGATACCGAAGTCAACAGATTTCAATTTCTCAGATAGTTCCATCGATGAACCGGCCCATTGGCTTCCCCCTAACACAGGTAAGGTGCTTTTGAGATGGCCCAGCGGTTTTATGCATTCCTCTATGTTGAGAAGCACCTCAGCTTCAGGTGTTTTCATTCTCTCTCCAAAGCCTGGCATTACATACGCATCAAAACCGACGAGCCGTTGTAGTTTGGTGATCAATTTCGAATGGACGCCTAGGTAGGGCGCTCGGGTAAATGCGGCAACAAATGGCAAATGACCAACCAATGGCACCTGTGCGTGCTTTCTAAGCATCCGAACTGCACTCAATCCTGTGGTCATTCCATTAACTAAGAGGGCGTTGGCGCCACCAGCAACGGCAATGTCATGCAATTCGAGCAAGCGATCCACTTCGTCGGTGATGTTTGCCAAGTAGATTTTTTTTTCTCCGGTTTCGTTTTCACTTTGTAATCTGGCCTTGCCCAAAAGAGGGGCCCTTTCTTTGAGAGGGGACCACTCAACATCCCCCAACATCTCATCGTCTTTGGCGATGTCCAGGCCCCCTATCCAGCCTTGATACGCCAATTCTGCAGAGATTTCAGGGCTCAGTCCAATGTTTGGCTTTATTACCCCGAAAAACAATGGTCTCTCATAAACGCTCAGAATATCCCTTAGTCCTTCTATGCCAAATTGCGGTCCTTGGAAATGACTCAAGTAGCTATCCGGGAATTCAATATCGAACAACTTGATAACCGAGATCCCTTTTGTATAAAAAGTTCCTTCGCCGCAAGCGGCCGACAGTAAATTCGGTATCTTAGGACCAAAATTACAGTGGGGATGGGCAATCTTGACTCGGCAGCCGTACGATTTGAGATGGGAAGGCACGAGAAGAGGATAGGATGGTTTATCCAATTCCCGCTCAACAAAGAAATCAACGACCTTAGCCCCAAATCGCTTTCGCAGGTCCTCGTCAACACCAACCCGTTTCCATTGAGCGGTAGATTGCTCTTGGCAGAGATTGGCAGCAGCTTCCTCGGGGTCAATGGTCGATTCGAAATAATAGTCAAGAATGAGATAGTCATCTATGTCCAGTGTTTGGCGGTCTGCAAAGAAACCACGCCTGTCTTTTTCATCCATCGTGAATACCTCCAAAAAGGGATTTTTCGCCTTCCTTAGCGAACCCTCGTCTTTGGCGGGTAGCGTCTTAGCCGCGGGTTTTTTTGAGCAGCCAGGTCATGTTGCTGCCCAGGGTTTCCATGGTGTTCAAGGCTTTTTGATCTTGATGCACTTGGCCTTTTTCTTTTCCAAACCCTAAGTTCCAATTACTCGACCCCACAACGACCATTTCTCCAAGCAAAAAGAAATGATTCAAAGTGTCGAAGGTGTGAATCGCCCCTCCCCAGCTGGCTACGGCCACGGCAGCGCCCAACTTGCGTCTAAGCATGTTAGCATTCGCACGGGAAACCATTCCAGCTCTATCAATCAAGGCTTTCATAGCCGAGGTGACGTCACCAATATAGGTGGGAGAAGCCAAAATAATTCCATCTGCGGCAAGCATCATGTCAATGCAGTGGTTGAGATCGTCGTCTTCAATTAAGCAGTGTTGGGTCTTGCGTTCATAGCACTGATAGCAGGCGATGCAAGCACTGATTTTCATCCCGGCAAGCTGAACCAAATCGGTTTCGATGCCCCTCTGCTCTAGCTGCTTGAAGACCTCCCGAACCAGAATTGCAGTGTTGCCATCTTTGCGAGCACTACCGTTGAAGGCCACCACTTTCATGAGCACATCCCTTTCTCTCTCTTGGGTGAAGCCGTATCTCACGGAGTCCCATTTCTGCCCGGCTATGACCAAATGAGTCCAAAACAGCAACGCAGTCGTACTTGAATCAGTTATCATATGCAGAGGTTTTTGTAGACTCAGCCGTGGCAACTATTAGACGCCGCAACGTAAGCTGTACTACCTTGGGTCAAGGTCCAATTTCATATTCTTATACGATTTTGTGACTTCAATAATTGCGTTTTCGGTGGGTAGACGTTCGCCGCTGGATCCTGCGGCGTAACCTACCGCACCAGAGTGTAGAACAGAGTATTCGGCCGTCTCCGGATCTTTAAACGGCCCACCGTGGGTGAAGACCATAACGTCAGGATTTGCCTCGGTGGCAGAAAGATACATGGCCTGAACCGCCTTGGTAGCTTCCTCTACCGTCAATACATCCTTCGCACCGCTTATCCCCCCTGCCGTCACGCCCACCAGGGCACCAACCACATCGGCCCCCGACGTAGCCATTTGGTGGGCTTCTTCCGGATTAAAGGCCCAGCCAAAGGTAAAGATTCCCTTACTATGCGCCAATGCGATCATCTCCACTTCCTTAGAAAAGCCCAAGCCGGCAGACTCCAGTTGTGCAGCGAACTCCGGGCCATAGATGCCAGCAAATGGCTCATTGGTCACTCCCGAAAAACCCAACGCGATCATCTCATCCATGAATTTCTCCTGGTTCAGGCCAGGGTCATGGGCTCCTATGCCAACGATACAAGGGGTTTCATTAACCGCAGGGAGGATCTCCGTGGCCATCCTGGCTACGTGTTCATTGGCGTTTGAGTAAGGTAAGAAGGCCATCAGGGTATGCTGTCCCATCATTCGGTAGATAGCCGTTGAATAGACTGCGATCAGGTCAGCTCCTCCCAATTCTGCGCACCTGGCGGTCAAACCGATCCCTGCCCCAAACATAAGCAGCGGCCTTTTCGTCTCTATTTGCCTGTGAAGACGATCCAGCACTTCTGTCCTGGTATATTTTTTAGCCATGAGATCCTCTCTAACAGGCCTTTTCTTTGCACATCGATGGTGATTTTGATTCAGAGGAGGGGCCTGTAAAACATCCCCCTATCTTCAAACCAAAAAGAGACCTTAGAGCTTCAACCATCCAGGTATATTGACTGGCATTTTTTTGAAGTCCTGACAGACTTTGATGACCGCAGGCTCGACCGGGGTACGTTCTATACTTGAGGCGCCAAGATAGCCCACGGCCTCAGTACGTTCCATCACGTAGGCGGTGCTCTCGGGATCCTCCATGGGTCCTCCATGGGTAATTGCCAAAAAGTCCCCGGCCGGCCGGACCTCCCTTGCCGCGGCTATCAGCTGGATGGTAACATTTACACTTTCATCCAGAGTCATGGCCGTCTCTGCGCCAATGAGGCCCCCGGATGTTAGTCCCACGTGGCAGGCAACGATGTCCACTCCGGCTTCGGCGACCATCCTAGCTTCTTCTGGCGTAAAACAATAGCCAATGGTAAAAAAACCCAGGTCATGGGCGATTCTTATCACCTCTACTTCTTTGTCATAGCCGAGCCCAGACTCCTCCAGGTTTTTGCGGTAACGGGAGTCGGCATCAATGAGCCCCACTGTAGGAAAGTTCATGAAACCTGAGACGCCCATTGATGCCAGCGTGTTGAACCAATGCTCCCAAAGGGTCCTGGAATCCTGAGAGCAGAATCCGGCGATCACAGGGGTCTCCTTTACCACGGAAAGAACCTCTGCGGCATAATCCATGACCATGTCCTGGTTACGTCCCACCGGCATCAATCCTGACAAAGAGCCGGCACCAAAGTGTCTGAATCGTCCGGAGTTGTATACGCCGATAATGTCGAGCCCCCCTCTTTCTTCCAGTTTGGCGGTGAAGCCGTCTCCCGCCCCTCCAATGATGATTGGTTTTCCGTCTTTCAGCGTTTTCCTAAGGCGAGCGTTCAGCTCTTCGCGATTATGCTTTTTTGCCATTTTAATCCTCCTTCGGTTTCAATTTATGCCAATTAACTTAAGAATTCCAAGAGACTATGTAAGCCGCCTTGCTTAACCTTCTTCAAGGAACCCAATAACATCCCGTTTTGAAAAGGAGTCTATTAATTTCCAAGGCGAATCGCCGAAATCCAGATTCTCTCTACCCTTGTAGCGTGCCACGTTATCAAGGATTGCGCTCAAATCGCTTCAGCAATCTGCAAAGCTTTTCTGAACCTGGACATTTGCCCATATGTCGAGCGTTTGACTAATGATAGGGCAGTCGTCAAAACCCTGTCAAGGGCTAATTCGGAAAGAATCCGCAGATCATTCGGATTGATGTTCACCTGTTGGCCTCACATTATTACTTGGCTTTGGGGCGCTTCGCTCCATAATGCCCTATAACTTAAGAATTGGGGATTAAGATAGTTAAAATATTCCAATGGGGCGGCAGAAAGCGAAACGCGTGATCTTTACGAACTGGCCAGGTCGGCAGGGATTTCTTCGAAAATGATCGGCAGCCACTTTTTATCAAAAAAAATCTTGACAGAAACGAATGCCCTGTTATACAACAAATGTTCACGCTATGAGCAAATGATCGTTTCCTCAGCAATAATACACATGCAACATATAATTTTTCTAGTTTACATTTCTAAAAGGCCGTTTCCATGCCCCAGACCTTAAGTGAAACAGACGATTTCTCGGAATTTCTTACCCGTGTGGCCTCCCGTTATCACCTGGAAGGGAAGACTCAGTCCGAAGTATCAAAAGAGTTCGGCATTTCACGTCAGAAAGTTCAGCGGCTGCTCCGAAAGGCCAGAGAGATAGGGATTGTGGAGATGAAAATCAGGCCTTTGCCCTCAGTTTCGTTGGATCTCGAAAGACGGCTTAAGGCCCACTTCAAGTTGAAAGATGTGATTGTGGCTGCATCACAACCAAGTGAGGAGGAACGAAGGCATTCGGTGGCCAGGGCAGCAGCAAGTTATCTTGAGCGCCATCTTTCCGACGGCATGGTCGTGGCTGTGGGCATGGGACGAAACACGGGTGAGCTTCCAGACTTCTATCATCCGCACAACAAGATTGATTGCACCTTTATTAGCGCAATGGGGGGGGCCCCTCATGTAGGCGAATCAATCAACCCCAATGACATATGTCAAAGACTGGCGACAAATTCAAAAGGACGCTCCATGCACCTTTATGCGCCAGCCTTCGTCGAGAGTGTTGAGGTACGGGATATTTTGTTCGCACAAGAAGCCATTGGTCCAATCTTGGCGCAGGCAAAACAAGCGGATATTGCGATAGTGGGTATCGGGACACCCTCCGATGACGCAACCCTGGTTCTAATGGATTGTCTTTCTGTGTCTGAGGCACTCCGGCTGGCGGTTAACGGCGCTGTGGGAGACCTTCTGGGCGACTATTTCAAGGAAGACGGGCAGATGATCGCCTCCGAGTTGAAAAAGCGCTTGGTTGGACTGACTCTCCATGATTTACGCCATATTCCTACGGTTGTTGCCGTAGTCAGTGAAAAAGGAAAATGTAAAGCGATCCTCGGCGCCTTGCGCACCGGGATCATTCACATACTTATCACAGAATCGGAAAACGCCAGAAAGGTCTTACAGATGATCAACTGACAATGAAGCTTCCAAATTGAGATTGGGAGAGCACTGCATGAAGCTCTTTGTTCTGACCATCATGAATGGAGTAACCCTTGCTGCCCTTTATTTTCTTGTGGCCAGCGGTTTTACATTGGTGTTTGGGGTTATGCGTAACGTCAATTTGGCACACGGAGCCCTCTATCTGCTTGGTGCTTATGTGGGGTTCGATGTGGCTGAGGCCAGCGGTTCATGGCTTCTTGGCGTGGCTGCCGGATTCGTTTCCATTGCCATTTTGGGTCTGGTGCTGCAGGTCTTCATCTTTCGTTTTATGGAAGGTGATGATTTACGTCAGACCCTCGTCACCATTGGGATTTCCATCATTTTGGCTGACCTCATGCTCGCCATCTGGGGCGGCATGACCTACCAGTTCGAAATACCGGACGCTCTTTATGGTGTTGTTCGCTTGCCCATAGTGAAAGTCTACACCATCTATCGCTTGTTTATCCTCCTTATTGCTGTATTGATCGGATTGGGCCTCTGGTTTCTTCTAAACAAGACGCGCGTCGGGATAATGATTCGCGCAGGCGTGGACGACCGCGACATGCTGGCCGCAACAGGCGTTAATATCCATCGCGTGTTTGCTATTGTATTTGCCGTCGGTGCCGGCTTGGCGGGTCTTGCAGGGGTGGTGGGAGGATCGGCTCTTTCTATCGCACCGGGGGAGGATTTGAGGTATTTGCTGGCCTCTTTGGTTGTGGTGATTGTTGGGGGTATGGGCAGTGTGGGCGGGGCTGCTGTGGGTGCGCTACTTATTGGTCTGGCGGAGCAGTTTGGCCTCGCATACTCTCCTACATACGGGGTTGTGTATACATTCATCATCATGGTGCTGGTCCTAGCCTTTCGGCCTCAGGGGCTTCTTGGAAGGAAGGCCACATGACGAGACGTACTTCAAAGGCAGAAGCCAGCGCCAGGCGGGCCATCGTGTTATGGCATCTGGTCATCCTTGGATTCTTGTTGCTTTATCCTTGGATCGCTTCTCCCTTTTGGACCGTACAAATTGGCGCCCAGTCCTTGATTTTTGGCGTTATTGCCCTTAGCCTGACTTTTCTGGCCGGATACGGAGGCATGGTTTCCCTTGCCCAGCTATGCGTAGCCGGATGTGCCGGGTATATGGTGGCCGTATTGGGTGTCAATAGCTTCAATATGGGTCTTGGTTGGCATTGGTTGGCGGCGGTTATTGTGGCGATTATGATTGCCATCCTCTTTGGGACATTGATTGGCGCAGTATCGGTGCGCACCGAAGGAATTTACACGATCATGATCACACTGGCCATCGCCGTAGGCTTCTACTATTTTGCCCTCCAGAACTACAGCGTTCTCAATGGCTATAACGGGTTTGCGGGTCTTAAGCCTCCGGTGATTTTAGGAGTGAATTGGCGCGATCCAGTCCCTTTCTATTATCTTAGCTTGGGTGTGGCGGCCATCGCCTACTTTGCGGTGGTCTATCTTCGTCGCTCCACCTTCGGCCTCTCGCTGCAGGGCATCAGGGATAACGACCGGCGGATGCGGGCTCTCGGCTACAACGTGAGGGCCCACCGAATCCTGGGCTATGCCGTGGCTGCCCTTATCGCAGCACTCGGAGGCGTTCTGATGATCTGGCTGAATGGGCGGATCTCTCCGGGTTCCATAAGCATAGGACCTACAATTGATATCCTGGTGATCGCGGTGATCGGAGGTTTGGGTCACCCGGTAGGGGCTTTTATGGGCGCCGTCTTGTTCTCCCTGCTGGAAAACTTCGCCATCGACCTCATCGCCAGCGGACGGTTCAATTTGCTGATTGGGTCTGTATTTCTGGCCATTGTACTATTCTCACCCGACGGGATAGTGGGCTTGTTGGGGAAATTGAAGAAACACCCTGAAACCCCGTCCCTCTAATCCGCTTACCTGAGGTACGGGAAGAGTTTTTGCTGGAAAAGGTGCGAGAAATAGACAGAAGCATCGGTGCAAAAAGAGGTTAAGGGAATTTCGGGTGTGCCATGATTGCAGAATCACGTACTATGCCCGATGAGGCTAAAACCTTCAAATTTTAGAAAAGGAGGGGAACAATGAAAAAGGCATTTGGAGTTCTCAGTATCTGTGCGGTTTTGGCGGTGGGGTTCTGGCTGCCGGCGACGGCCCAGGCAGGGGGGATCATCAAAATAGGCGCGATGGCCACTCTGGAAGGCCCTTTTGCTGTACTTGGCGAGGACGGCATGCGAGGCATCAAACTTGCCCTGCAGCAATGTAATTATACCGTGGCAGGAAAGAAAATCAAACTCTACACGATGTCGACGGACGCTACCCCGGACAGCGCCACACGCGCAGCACGCAAGCTGGTAGAGCAAGACAAAGTTGATATCGTCATCGGGCCCCTGTCTGGGTCGGAGGGTATTGCTGTCAAAGACTATGCCCATACACAACCACAGGTCACATTCTTTAATGGTGTCTCGGCAGCCCAGGACACCACCTTGCGTAATCCGGCACCCAACTTCTTTCGATTTACCGGCGATGGGGCCCAGTGGATGGCCGGCCTGGGCGAATATGTCGTCAATGTCAAAGGCTATAAGAGGATCGTGACTATTGCTGAGGACTACTCCTTTGCCTACACCAACGTCTTTGGATTTCTGTTGGGCTACTGTAAAGCCGGGGGCAAGGTACTGAAGCGGTTCTGGGTGCCGGTGGGTAACAAGGACTACAGCACCATTGTGGCATCCATTCCAGACGACATCGACGCCATTTTCGTGGCCTTGGGCGGTGCGGATGCGGTTAACTTCCTCTCGCAGTATGAACAAGCTGGTGGCGACAAGCCCATGATCGGCGGCTCTGTCACCGTGGACCAGACCGTGATGGGTTCCAAGGGCCGGCTAAAAAAGCATATGATTGGCACGCCATCGGGTAGCGCCATCGCGGATTCATGGGATGACCCTCGCTGGAAGAAATTCGTTGCGGAATATAAAGCCGCCTTCCCAAAGGGCTTTCCGTCTCCTTCCATCTTCTGCTGGGGCTACTACGTAAGCACTTTGGCTTGCCTTACTGGCCTTGATAAGGTGCACGGCGACCTGTCCGATAACCACAAGGCATTTCGGGAGACCCTGGCCAAACTTGAGCTGGAAACGCCAACGGGTATGGTGCGACTTGACGAAAACCGACAGGCCATAGCGGATATTTTCCTCACCGAGGTGGTTCAAGGCAAAGACGGAAACCTCTACAGCAAAGTGGTCAAGATCGTTCCCCAGGTAAACCAGACGCTTGGGATGGATCGAGACGAGTTTCTGGCCCTTGGCTCTGTTGGACGAGACAATCCTCCCTGTAATTAGCTGGTCGTGCGTAAAGAGCTGCTGGTGGCAAAGGAAAGAGATGATAAAACGCAGGGATTTGTCGGGTCCTCTTACGCTATGGAACTCCAAGGCGTGGGACGGCATTTCGGCGCATTGGTGGCGATAGAAAACGTGTCGCTAAGCGTTATGGCAGGCGAGCGGCGGGCCGTACTCGGGGCCAATGGCGCAGGAAAGACGACGCTTTTCAACGCCATCACCGGGGACTTTCCTCCCACCAGCGGTCAAATCAAATTCTTCGGGGAGGACATCACCAAACTTCCTCCCCATGAACGGATCCGACGGGGCCTGCGGCGCACGTATCAGAACTCGCTGCTGTTTAATGATTTGTCAGTTTGGGACAACCTTTATCTTGCCCAGCGTGGAGTGACCCGTGGGAGGTTTTCATTTCGTCGACCGAGGGGCAATGACCCCGCTTTGGAGCAAACCGAGAATATGGCCCGGTTCGTCAATTTGATTGAAGAGTTGGATGTGATGGTTTCCGCCCTGTCCCACGGACAGCAACGGCAGCTGGAGATTGGCATGGCATTGGCTGGCGCCCCACGGTTGCTCCTTCTGGATGAACCTGCTGCCGGTTTATCCGTGACGGAGCGTTCAAATCTCATGTCTATGTTGAAAGGACTTCCGCCTCATATCGGATTTATCATCATAGAGCACGACCTCGAGATCGCCCTAAAAGTCGTGGAAAACGTAACCATCATGCAAAGCGGCAGGGTATTCAAGGAGGGTTCACCCGCCGAGATACAAGAAGACCCTGACGTGCAAGCCATCTATCTGGGGGAAAGCCATCGCTGAACCGAGTTATCATTCAGAAGGAATTCTGATCGTTGAAGACCTCAACGTCTTTTATGGCTATATCCATGCACTTCAGGGCGTATCCTTCTCATTGAAGCATCATGGCGTGCTGGGAATTATCGGGCGCAACGGCATGGGCAAAACGACCCTGTGCAAGGCCATCATGGGGTTGGTACGCTCAACGAAAGGGAGTGTACGTATTGACGGCCAGGAGATCCTCGGTTTGGACCCTTACCGGATCGCAGACCATGGTGTGGGCTATGTGCCCCAGGGTCGCCGGGTCTGGCCGTCTCTCACCGTCAATGAGCACCTTCGGGTTGCTGCAAAGGGAGGAGGTCCGTGGACCATTGAGCGGGTATATGAGGTCTTTCCACTCCTTGCCAAACGGCGACAACACGGTGGTAACCAGCTTTCCGGTGGGGAGCAGCAGATGCTCACTATCGGCCGAGCACTTGTTGGCAACCCAAAACTGCTGATCATGGACGAACCTACAGAGGGGCTGGCTCCACGCATTGTGGAACAGATGGAAGATCTTCTTGTGGGCTTTGCAGAGGCAGAGGATATAGCGGTGCTCTTGGTTGAACAAAATCTTGGTGTTGCCACAAAGGTTGCCAAGCGCCTTGCGGTAATGGTCAACGGGAAGATTGAAGCCGAACTTGACTCTGACAAGCTTGCAGCGGATCGTGATCTACAGCAGCGGCTGCTCGGGGTGAGCGCCAAAGACGAGGAAATGCCATCAGAAAAGCACACTGAGCCCTGGATGCTTAGAGAGAAGGCATCTTCCACCCAGCGACAAACGAACGAGGCTGCGGCTACCGATATAAAACCCGCAATTTCGTCAGGTTTCCCCAACCGATGGTCCTATGGGAACCCGTTGGTTGAGAGGCGGCGGTCTTTAGAGAGCCGAAAGGGTATTGCCAAACAAATCACGCGATGGGGGCGAGTGGCCAACCTGGTAGGCGAGCGGGCACAGTCAGGCATAGTCCAGGAGGTTCCAGTATCAGATGCTTCTTATTCCAGGCGCCCTGACAGCGTGGCCTACGTGGTCGGGACCTTCGACACCAAGAATCGGGAGTTGTCTTTTGTCCATAACATCATTGCCTCACAGGGATTGCGCGCCGTGACCGTGGACCTTAGTACCTCTGGACAACTTTCAACAGCGGATGTACTGCCAAAGGAGGTGGCCAAGTACCACCCGGACGGGGCTGATGCAGTTTTCACCGGGGAGCGAGGCAGTGCAGTGACCGCCATGGCCGATGCATTTGCTCACTACATGCCAAAACAGAAGAATGCCGGTGGCGTTATCGGACTCGGCGGTTCAGGAGGCACGGCCTTAACAACACCAGGCATGCAGGCAATGCAGATTGGCATTCCTAAAATCATGGTTTCCACAGTGGCCAGCGGCAATGTTGCGCCTTATGTAGGGGCGACCGACATCTGCATGTTGTATTCGGTGACCGATATCTCCGGTATAAACCGGATATCGGAGCGGGTGCTGGCAAACGCTGCCAACGCCTTGGTGGGCATGATGACTGGCAAGAAGCCCAAAGGTAAACAGCACAAACCCGCCATCGGTTTAACAATGTTTGGTGTGACGACCCCTTGTGTTGAGCTGGTTACCCGAAACCTGGAACATAAGTACGACTGCCTGGTCTTTCACGCCACCGGCACCGGGGGGCGGTCCATGGAGAAACTGGTGGACTCGGGCGTCATGGCCGGTGTCATCGATGTAACGACTACGGAAATTTGTGACCTGCATATGGGCGGTGTCATGAGCGCCGGCGAAGACCGTATGGGGGCCGTGATTCGAACCGGCATTCCCTATGTGGGATCCTGCGGTGCACTTGAAATAGTAAATTTCGGTGCGCCCGATACCGTGCCGGAGAAATACCGGTCAAGAAAACTCTATCGACACAATCCGCAAGTGACGGTGTTTCGAACAACACCGCAGGAGAGTGCTGTCATTGGGGAGTGGGTCGGGCGCAAGCTGAACCTGATGAATGGGCCGGTGCGCTTCCTGATACCGGAAGGCGGACTTTCCCTTTTGGATCTCCCAGGCAAACCGTTTCACGATCCCGAGGCCGACGAAGCCCTATTTCATGCCATTGAGCGCACGGTCAAACAGACAGACAAACGTCGACTGATTCGGCTGCCCCACCACATCAACGACCCTGTGTTTGCTGATGCGCTGGTCAGCAATTTCAATGAAATCATGAACGCCAGGTGACGAAAAAGGGGTAAGAAACGACATTGTCGAAAGTAAAGATTCTTGGGAAGAGGATAATGTTAGGCCTCGGACTTTCAGGCTTTTCATAGGGGCAGCGATTTGTCGCCTGAGGAGACGGATAAATGAAGAAAATTTTCGTTAGTTCGGTGATAAAAGCAAACGCCGATGAAGTATGGGCGGTGGTGAGAGACTTCAACGATTTGCCGACCTGGCATCCTTTGGTCGCCCGCAGCACCATCGAGGGCGGGAGGCCGAGCGATGCCGTGGGATGTATTCGTAGCTACCATCTGGATGACGGTACACGAATACGCGAGCAGCTACTGTCTCTGTCGGATTACGACTACAGCCTCTCTTATGCAATCATCGAATCAGGGCTTGATTTAGAAAACTTCATTGCCCAACTAAAATTTACCCCTGTGACCGAAGACAATCAGACTTTTGCCGAATGGAGTGCGGAGTTTGAAACTGCACCAGATAGTGAACAAGAAATAGCAAGATTTGTGAGCCAGGATCTATTCCAGGGCGGTTTTGATGGGCTAAAGCGCCACCTAAAGGATTGATTTGCGTTATGCATTCACCCCGATGCTGCATTAGAAGTCATTCGGGTGGATGATATGCGGCCATACAAGTACCAAAATAGATAAATGATGCTGTGACAGAACCGCATCAAATGTGAATTCGTCTGGAGCATCAATTTGGAAGCTTCAGACTGCAAGAACAGAATTTTTTCCAGGAAATAAAGGTTTCTTCTGCAACATCGGGGTTCAAACTGGAGAAATTGGAAGGGGGAGATCAATGTCTATGTCAACTCTTATCGTTATTCTGATCCTGGTAGCCATCTCTTTGGTGGTGCTCTTTTTCATATTTTACAAACGCGCCAGCAAGGAAATTGCCTTCGTGCGCACCGGTCTAGGAGGGGAAAAGGTGGTCAAGACCGGTGGGGCGATAGTCATTCCCCGTCTGCACGAGGTGATAGAGGTCTGTATGAACACCTTGCGCCTAGAGGTACAACGTATCAATGAACAGTCGGTCATAACCAAGGACCGCATGCGGGTGGATGTGATTGCCGATTTCTACGTCCATGTTGCCCCGGACTTAAATGCTATATCGGTGGCGGCCAGCACCTTGGGATCCCGCACCAAGAATGCCGAAGCCTTAAGGGATATTGTGGAAGGCAAGTTTGTCGACGCCATACGATCCACCGCCGCAGAGATGACCATGGAGGATCTCCACGAGCAACGTAAAGCCTTCATCGGTAAAATGCGCGAGGCAGTAGCTGAGGATCTCTTGCGAAACGGCCTTGAGCTTGAGGCGGCTTCCCTGACCCAACTGGACCAGACGGACATGAGCTATTTCAACCCCTCCAACGCTTTTGACGCAGAGGGCCTGACAAGACTCACCGAGAAGATAGAGAGCCGTAAAAAAACGCGTAATGATATCGAGCAGGACACAAAGATCCAGATACGCGGAAAAAACCTGGAAACCGAAAAACTCAACCTAACGTTAGAGCGCGAAGAGCACCGCGCACGCTTGGATCAGCAGCTGGATGTTGAAAGCCGCAAGTCCGAGCAGATGGCCGAGATAGCCCGGAAAAGAGCCGAGCAGTCGCAAGAGGCCGATCATGCGGAAATACTTGCCAAGCAGAAGGTGGAAATAGCCAGGATTATTTCAGAACGTTCGATAGAGGAAGAGCGCTTGGATCGCGAGCGGGCCTTGAAGGAACGAGAGATCGAAAAGGAAAAATTTCTAAAGCTGGCCGAACAAGCCCGCGAAGTGGAAATATCTCTGGGTTCAAAGAGCACTTCCCAGGCCAAGGCGGAGGCAGAGACCGCCCGGGCCGATTTGGTGGCCGCCGAGGAGAAAGTGGTCACCGCCCGAGAATGGGAGGCTGCCGAACGTCGAAAGGCCATCGAACTTATCGAGGCTTCCCGCGAGGCGGAGCGCAAGGCGCTTGCCCTGAAAATAATGGCCACGGCAGAAAAGACTGCTGCTTCCGACCGGGCCGACGCCATTAAAATAGAGGCCGAAGGGCAGCAGGTCCGCAACAAAGTCGAGGCCGATGGAACCAGGGCTCTATACGAGGCCCGCAATATTTTGATTCCAGAGCAAATTTCAGCAGATTTACGAAAGTACCTTATCGACAACATGCCCGAAATCATCCGCGAAAGCGCCAAGCCGATGGAGAAGATAGACAGCATCAAGATCGTGCAGGCCGACGGACTCTTGGGAGGCGCAGGGTCCACCTCCGGAACAGACGGAATCTTTGACAGTGCCCTGCGCTTCAAGGCGAAGGCGCCGTTAATTGATTCTCTGCTGCGCGACCTGGGCTTAGAGGTCATCAGTTTAGACGGTTCGCTAGGGAAGAGTGGGGCAGGCGTTAAAAAGAAAAAAGAAGATAAAGAAAAATAAGGCTAAATCTGAATCTTTCAACTGGCCGTCTTTACAGGCTAAGACCTTAAAGTTTGATCAAATTTTAATAGCTGCCAAAAACTCAATAATCCGAGGATCTATAAATAAACCCTCCAGTTTCAAGTTTCCAGTCTCAAGTATGAGTCGAAGTCAAAGTTTTATCTTTTAGATCCCTTGATGATTCAACTACCACCGCCAAAGGCGGTGGCTTGACAAGAAGTACCTGGAAGGTACGCTGATAAACGTATTACACTAAACTCTTGGCTACCTCCACAAACTCAACTATTCGGTTTCTCTATCCTTTCTCTCCTGCCACCTTATATACTTTCGGATCTGTTCTTCATACAGTCATATTGTGCTTACGTAGTATCCTCTTGACCAAAGGTGCCGTCCCCAATACTTCTTCCCCATTCGTTCATAACGATGAAATAGGTCCAGCGCCATCTTCCCCTTCAAAAAGCCCATTATGTCCGAAATGGCATACTTGGGAGGGACCGGGAGGATCGGGATGTAAAGGGAGACGTCCAGAAAGCGCCGGTTAAAACCGGCATGAAGTAGGAGGTGAGGCTTTAGTTCGAGCCAAGTCCTCTACGGAGTAAGGAGTAGCGATCCGCTCCCCCTTTGAAGGATAAGAGGGTACTTCTAAAACCCAATGCCGCTCGTTTGATGGAACCGGAGCAGGGTGGAGTCACCCATCCGGCGGTGGTTGCTGCTGTAATCGATCACCTTCGTGATCGGGGCGGGAGGGAGATCTACATCGGCGAAAGCCCGATCCTCGGGGTTAAGGTAAAGGAAGTCTTTGATCTCACGGGGATGGAAAGGATAGCCGGGGAGAGGGGTATTCCCCTCATTGATCTTGACAAAGAAGGCCCTCTTAATATTCCGGTCTCTAAAGGATTAGTTGTCTAGACTCTAAAGGTGGCAGCGGATGCTGTTGCGAGTCAGATTTGGGAACGCATTAATCTGAAGTAGGTTAGGGAAGAAGAAAGTCAGTCAAGCCGCAGGTTGTGTACAAGATATGACTATGTTAACGCAGATAAATGACCTGGCCATTATGAATAGTATATGCCTTTCTTTGCGAATGGCATTATTCTACTTTTACTGTGGGGCGCAGTCGGAAGTGTCTCCGGACAGCTTTAAGAGAGCGTGATTCAGGGCAGGAAATACTACAGAAAGGTTGTCCCTTGTCCCGCCCGGACTTCCAGGGAGATTGATTATGAGGGAGCTCTTCCTGACACCCGCCATGGCACGGGAGATCATGGCGTGGGGCGTTTTTTTTAGGCTGGCGGCGCGCATGGCCTCTGCCATGCCAGGGACCTCATAATCAATGACTTTTTCCATGGCCTGGGGGGTGACATCTGTTGGGCTGACGCCGGTTCCTCCGGAGGTGACGATGAAGGAGAACCCCTCTCTGTCAACCCACTCTATAAGCGTATCTTCAATTTCCTGCCGATTATCAGGGATGATCTTCTTCCTCAGTACGAGAAAGCCGTATTCCCCCAGCATCTTAGCGACAATATCTCCGCTCTCATCTTTTCTTTTGCCCTCAGCCCCTTTGTCGCTGATTGTCAGAATGCCTGCTGTAAACTGTTTGTCCATAGCGGGTCTATTCTTTATCCTTAGCGGCTGCGATCACCTTTTCTGCAAGCTGGGCTGGAACTTCCTCATAATGGGAGTGCTCCATCTGAAATGTCCCGCGGCCTCCAGTTATGGAATTGAGATCCAGCGCGTACTGCAGGACTTCGGCCATAGGAACATTGGCCTTAATCACCTGATATCTTCCCTGACTGTCCATTCCAAGGACCCTTCCGCGTCGACCGTTTAGGTCGCCCATCACATCGCCCATCACATCCTCCGGGATTGTAATCTCCATTTTCATGATGGGCTCGAGAAGTGTAGGGTTCGCATCCTGCATCGCCTTTTTTAGGCACATTCGGGCGGCTATTTTGAATGCCATTTCAGATGAATCCACGTCGTGGGATTTACCGTCAAAGAAACGGACCTTCAGGTCCACGATAGGGTAGCCGGCCAGGGTGCCGCTTGTAAGTGCTTCGTTAAGCCCTTTTTCCACGGCAGGCACGAAATTTCTTGGTACATTCATGCCGGTCAGGGCCTCATCGAACTCAAATCCTGAACCCTTTTCCAAAGGGGAGACATCAAAATGAACCTCGGCAAATTGGCCTCTGCCACCAGTCTGCTTCTTGTGGCGGTAAATGACTTTTTGTACAGGTTTTTTAATGGTTTCACGGTAAGGCACCGTAACGGGATTCAGATTAACCTCCACCCCGAATTTTCGTTGCAGTTTTTCGCACGTGGTTTCTAAGTGTATCTGCCCTGTGCCGGAAAGGAGAGTCTCGGAGGTAGCCTG
>DAOVAK010000213.1 GCA_030671095.1 Deltaproteobacteria bacterium
AGAATTAATGTTCATGCCTGCCCCAACAGAAGCAAATACAGCTATATCTCCGGAATGCAATTTATGGTTATTGAGCTTTCCTCTCTGTAAAAGGTCAAACAGTGTGGGCAGGGTTGCCACCGAACTGTTACCCAGCCAGGAAATCGTCATGGGCATAACGTGCTCGGGGATGTCTTTTATTTTGTACAACTTGAACAGCCTTTTCAATATGGCCTCATCCATCTTTTGATTTGCCTGGTGTATGAGGACCTTCTTCACATCCGTCAAGGTGAACCCGGCCTTATCAAGACTCTGTTTTACCACTTCAGGGACTCTCTTTACGGCATACTTGTATATCTCGTGGCCATCCATTTTAAGGAACAAGCTGCCACCATCGAGATTTGGGTTGTAAGACTTATCAATCCACAACAGGTAAGCCTCCTCAAAGGTATCGGATCTGGTCACATGGGCGAGGATTCCAGCATCCCTTTCTGTGGCTTCAACCAGAGTAGCTCCGGCTCCATCGGCATATATCATGCTGTCCATGTCATGGGGGTCTGAGAACTTTGATAACGTCTCCGCACCAATAACAAGAACCTTCTTTGCATCGCCAGACTTGATGTAGTAATTGGCCAGAATCATACCATGCAGCCAGCCGGGACAGCCAAAAGGGACATCAAAGGCAACCGTGTAAGGGTTTTTTATTCTCAACTTGTGTTTCACCCTGGCAGCGATGGTTGGAACCATATCGGAACTTTTGCCGTCCACGCTCAAATCCCCTAAATTTTGGGCGACCATGATGCAATCCAGGCTCTCCATATCTGTACCATCCAGGGCTTGTTTTGCCGCCTTAAAGGCAATATCAGAGGTATTCAGCCCATCTGTCAAATATCTCCTTTCATTGATGCATGTTATACCCTGGAACTGACTAATGATATCATGGGTTGGCCTCTCAAGTTTTGTCCCATCCGCTCCATAAAACTCATGGTCTAGAAAATACTCGTTTGGTACCTTTAGGGAGGGAATATAGCTGCCAGTGGCAGTAATAATGGAATTTGGCATGTTGGAAACAGTCTGCCCCCTTTAAAACGGATTCAAGGAATCGGCTAGTCGTAAAGGAGCCTCTTTTAAGGATTTGGCGTCCAAATAAAATGGGTCCACTCAGTTTGACTCTAGCCCGGAAATCATCAGAGTCAAAATCAGGCTGGGGCCTATAATTATAACATATCCGGAGAAAGATGTTTACTGTGTCAACGCCTTAAATCATACTTGTTCCATTCAGTCAACCACGTTCCGCCATTCAGGCATCTTTTTTCGCCCGAGCTAATGATTTATTTCTTTTATTGAACATTACACTTCCTCCTTCCTTTTCCCTGGAAAAACTGTTAGGCTCCTTTAACCATTTTACCGGTTTCTTTACAGCAGAAGCATGAAACCCACACTGGTGCCCATAATCCAGGGATTCATTTATGGATGGGCACTCCCTCACCTAATCTATGGGGAGAAAAGATATGAGTAAGAAATTCATCATCATAGGGGTCGGCATTATCGTTGTTCTGTTGCTGTGGTCAGGGATTTCAATCTATCCAGACTACCTGTGGTTCGAAAATCTTGGCTTTTCGCCTGTTTTCTGGACCATGCTTTTGAGCAAATTCGGGTTCGGTTCGCTGATTTGGTTGCTTTTAATCCTTTTAATATCTGCTAACCTTTACGCAGCCAAACGTCTAAATCCAGGCGAAGGGCGAGGATTGGTCCTTAAAGCTGCGGACGGTTATGTTTCCCAACTCGGCCTTTCAAGCAGGGGCCTAAATTCCCTTCTCATCGCCTTTATTCTGTTCCTCAGTTTTATAGTGGCATCCAAGGGCTCCTATCAATGGGATATGGTCCTGCGCTACCTAAATCAGCAACCTTTCGGCACCACGGATCCTATTTTTAACAAGGACATCGGCTTCTATCTATTCTCTCTACCCTTCTACGTTTACGTCCGGAACGGGTTATTGGTTCTTATCGTTTTGGCTGGCCTGGTCACCGTGGGTTGGTATCTGAAAAATGGTGCGCTTCAAGTAGAGGGTGACTTTGGCCAGGCGGAGGGTCCCCCGACCTCTTTACCCAAGATTACCATTGCAGCAAAGGCCAGGAAGCACCTTATTTTCCTGGGAGGAATCATTGTTCTCCTTTTGGCCTGGGGCTATCATCTGAAAGTGTATGGGCTTCTGTATTCCACTCAGGGGCCTGCCTTCGGTGCCAGCTACACTGATGTGCACATCAAAATCCTGGCCTACAGGCTGCTGATCATCGTCTCTCTGGGCTTTGCCCTGGTCCTTTTTTACAACGCCTTTAAATTCAAGACGAAACTCATCTGGTTGAGTGGAGGAACCTGGATAGGGGCCGTGCTGGTGTTTACGATCCTGCTCCCCACCGTGGTACAGAAACTCGTGGTTAAGCCCAATGAACTGGCCAAAGAATCCCCCTACATTGCTTACAACATTGACCATACCCGTAAGGCCTATAATCTGAATTGGATTAAGGAAGTCAATTTTGAAGTCCGTGACACATTGAGTGCGGAGGATATTCAGAGGCATGATGTGACGATTCAAAACATCAGGATCTGGGACGAGCGTCCTTTACTTCAGACCTACAGGCAGATCCAAACCATACGGCTGTATTACGATTTTAACAATGTGGACGTGGATCGCTATCTCATCAATAACCAATATCGACAGATCATGTTGGCTGCCCGGGAGATGGTGGTCAATCAACTTCCTTCCCAGGCAAATACCTGGGTCAACAGACATCTCATCTATACCCATGGCTATGGATTGGCCTTAAGCCCGGTCAATGAAGTGACCCGTGAGGGACTGCCCCGCCTCTTTGTCAAAGACGTGCCGCCTGCCTTTGAACCTGATCTGAAGGTAGAGCGCCCCGAGATCTATTATGGAGAAAAAACGGAGGAGTATGTCCTTGTAAAGACGAGGACTGAGGAATTTGATTACCCCAAGGGGGACAAGAATGTCTACACCATCTATCAAGGAACGGGAGGTGTCCCCATCAACTCTTTTTTCAGAAGGCTTCTATTTGCCATTGAATTCTTTGATCCGCAAATCCTATTTACCGGCTATTTGAGCCCAGAGAGCAGAATCATGTATAACCGCCGGATTGGCGTGCGGTCGCGTTTGATTGCCCCGTTTCTCGATTATGATAGCGATCCCTACCTGGCTGTCTCCGGGGGAAGGCTCTACTGGATTCAAGACGCCTACACCACCTCTGATATGTATCCCTATTCTACCCGATCCTCTGGCCGTCTTGGAAATAAAGAAGTGAACTACATCCGGAATTCGGTCAAGATAACGATCGATGCCTACAATGGGCATGTGGCTTTCTATATGATTGATGAAAAAGATCCCATTGTTAAAACCTATTCCACCATATTCCCCGATCTATTCAGGCCTTTCAGTGAAATGCCTGTTGATTTGAAAAAGCACATCCGTTACCCCAAGGACCTCTTTAAAATCCAGGGGGATACATACACGAAATATCACATGAAAGATGTCCAGGTATTCTATAATCTGGAAGATCTCTGGCAAATTCCCGATGAGATGTATGGTGACAGCCGACAAGAAATGGAACCGTACTACATTATTATAAAACTGCCTGAGCAGGATAAGGAGGAGTTTCTCCTGATGCTTCCTTTCACCCCTTCGAAGAAGGATAATATGATTGGGTGGCTCGCGGCCAGATGTGACCTTCCCGGCTACGGGAATCTGCTGGTCTACAAATTACCCAAGGAAAAACTGGTCTACGGACCGATGCAGATTGAAGCCAGGGTGGATCAGCAAACAGAGATTTCACGGGAGTTGAGCCTGTGGGGCCAGAGAGGTTCCAGAGTCATCCGGGGTAACCTTTTGGCGATTCCCCTCAGTGATACCTTTATCTATGTGGAGCCGGTTTATTTGGAAGCCACACAGGAAGAAAGCGCAACGGCTTTAACAGGACAACCTCAACCGGGTGGTTTTGGAAAATCCCGCAGAAGAGGGGGGCCACCAGGTGTTTCACAAGGAGCAAGGGCTGCTTCCATACCGGAATTGAAGAGGGTTATTGTCGCTTTTGGAAATCGCTTGGTTATGGAGGAAAATCTTGATAAGGCCCTGAGCGCTGTGTTGGGTGGGGAAATACTTCCCAAACAACTGGTTTCCCCGTCCATGCCTCAAACCAAGGATATTTCCAATCTGGGTGTGTCCGCTCTGGAGCACTACAACAAGGCCAAGGCATACTTACGCCAAGGGAATTGGGCCGCATACGGCAGGGAGTTGGAAAACTTGGAGAAAATCCTGGGAGAACTGGCGAGTATGAGGAAGGAAGAGAAAGAGTAGCAGACAGCACATCCCGCGCTTTACGGCCCTTTTCCACCTGTATCACTCAATGTGATATTTTTGTGCAAACATCAGGGTTATGTGGTCACATTGCGCAAATGCAGCATCCTAATAACATCTTGATATTACAGCCATATTTCCGAATTGGCTAATTTGGAACAAGATTTGCATTTTTTAACCCCCAGAGCACTTCAGTCATTTCTTTTGGCGAGCTGACCAGGGGGGTAGCTCACAAAAGCGCGCTCCTACATAGGCTCTAGGACGCATGAGCCCATAATAGGGGAGCGGTATTTTACTAAAAAGGGGGGGTTAGAAAATGGTTAAAAAGCGTATGGCCATGAGGATGGTAACCATTTTTGTGGCCTTAATTGTTTGTGGCATGTTTTTCCCAGATCCTGCACGTGGTGATGACTATCTGAGCAGCGATCAAGGGCTCGATGTGGATTTTAGCGATGTGGTGGTAGGAGAGGAAAAAATAATCCCTTTGGTTATCACCAATCAAAGCGAGTCGGTGTTTACCCTAATCCTGCTCTTGAATATGGACGCCGCTTGTAACTTCACATACACAGGTCCTAATATAGTAAATGAATTTAAGCCCGGCGATAGCTTGAATGTGCAGGTGATGTTTACCCCATCCGATGTTGGTGTATGCAACGCGGTGCTCCAAATTCAGTACTTTGGGTCTGGTGGTCTGGTAGAGATAAACTTTACCGCGAATGGGATTGAGGAGGTTTCTCAGACTTTTGAAGAGATTGTCATTGGGGGCTTTCGCACAGGTGTGGACGACAGAATGGATGGGGAGAATAATTCTATTAAAGATATGATCGGTGAATGTGAAGCTACGGCCTACAACCCCGGCCAGCTGCGGCGGTGCGTTAAGCGGCTGACTAGAGCGCTCATGCGGGAAGGGACCATCAATTACCAAGAGATGCGCGTGCTCCATAGGGCCGCTATAAGGGCAGAGATACAAAAAATGGTGAAGGAAATAAAGGCATCCAGAGGATTGAAGACATCCAAGAGATCTGGAAGAAGCAAATGGTGGTGTTGGTGGCGTCGTTAGATAAATCGGTTCCTTTCTACCCCAATTTTCTCCACTGATAGAATTTAAAGGCAGAGTCAGAAATGGCTCTGCCTTTATCATTTTCCACAGGGATCAGGGTTGTAGGCATTTTAATGCTGTCGGTCACCATTTTGGTCATGTTTCTCAAGCTCGGCCAATATGATGCTGAGGAGGGGTGCTGAAGGGGTTGATCCTTTGCTGATTCGAAGATGTTAGTTTTTAGCCTTTT
>DAOVAK010000313.1 GCA_030671095.1 Deltaproteobacteria bacterium
GCCAGTATCTTGTCCGCGCCTCCAGACAGTGCGACCAGTTCCCGGGCACGGTACCCGGGGGGCAGCGGATTCAAGTTGGTGCCCCGGCCGTCGTACCACCCGGTCTCACCCTGGTAGATACCCCGCACGGACCAGTCTACGCTTCCATAACCTTCTTCAAGCTGCTTCATTCGGGCCAGTTCCTCCGGAAGTTTGATAGCCCGCACTGCCTCCTCCACGCTCCTGCCTTCATTGATGCATTTGATGGTCTGTTCGTAAATATGCCGAATGGCCCGGGCGCGATGGGTCAGGGTCTCGCGGACTTTGCCTGCACCGATAACGGCTGAAGTGTGTCCCGGAATGAGATACTCAGGCGCCATGGAGATCATGCGCTCCAGGGACTCATACCAACCCCGAACGGGCCGCGGTTCCAGCATGGGACTGGAAAGATTGGGGAAGCTTAAATAAAAAAGGTCGCCGCAAAACAGGGCCTTTTCATCGGGTAACCAGACCATCAAGTGGTCCGGTGTTTCACCAATGGTATGGTACAACTCGAATCTCTTTCCGCCCAGAACAAAGGCGTACTCCCGGTCAAAAGTGATAGTGGGCCATACAAAGTCCTTGCTCTCCGTTAGGGTTGGCAGGCGAACAGGTGATTTGAAGGGGATTTCCCGGGCATAGTCCTCAGCAATGTCGCCGAACTGATTGTGACGGCTTCGATTGTGGAACTCGCCCAACCACCCAAAGTCTTTTCTCAAGAATTCCACGGTGTCCTTTGTGGCGATGACCTCAGTTCCTTTCTCCATGAACACGGAGGAACCGCAGATATGATCGATATGCCCGTGCGTGTAGATGATGTATTTGATTGGCCTGTCGGTAATTTTTCTGAATTCCCCAAGAATCTCCCTCGCCGCCTCCTTGCTCTCGGTGGTGTCTATGACGACCAACCCTTCATCGGTAATGACCATTTGAACACCCCCGATGGCATATCCGCTCGCATAGTATATCTGATCTGTGATCTTCGTCACTCGGGGGGTAAACACCCTTTTCAGTTCAGCCACCTTCTTCATGCCCTCCACTGAAATCTTTGGAGGTCGTGGCGGGGTATAACGCAAGGTGGACTCTCCCGGTGCCTTTGGCTCGCGCACAACGGCCTTCGTCTGTTTTAGAGAAATGAATTGGGCCACCAGCGCCACGGCCAATGCCACGATCACGAGGAATTCAAATAAAGCAAGCAATTTTAGTTTCATTTAAACTCCCTAAAAATCAATCCTCGATCCGCATCCTTTCACGAAATTCCCTTGTTTTTCGCCCCATCATCCAGCGTATCCATCCTGGATTGATTCGGTGTAACCACCAGAAAACCTTCGCAACGCGCGTCACCACGATAATTGCCTTGTTGCGCTCAACCCCGCGCAGAATCACTGAAGCGCATTCCTCAGGGGTTATTATAAATCGCTCGGGGAGGGATTTGAGCATTTTTTCGCGGTCTATCTTTATCAATTTGCTGGTATAAAAAATCGGCGTTCTAATAAGTCCGGGACAAACGACACTCACATTCACACCAAG
Organism: Deltaproteobacteria bacterium; assembly: GCA_030671095.1. The sequence goes on from DAOVAK010000313.1 coordinate 1,549, forward strand.
GTCTGCGCCTTCCACCCGCAGCGCATTCGAGAGCCCCACAACGCCATATTTGCTCGCCACATAGGAAATTTCAGCGGGAAAGGGGATCAAACCTGCAATAGACGCGGTGTTTATGATATGCCCGTAGCCTTGCTCGACCATGAGCGGGTATGCCGCGGCCACGCCATTGACGACGCCGAAAAGATTCACATCAAGCACATCACGCCAGTCATCAATAGAAAAGTCTCGAACTTCACCACCGACCACGATGCCTGCGTTGTTGAAGATATAATCCAGCCTGCCGTGCCGGGCGGCGCTATTGTCCACCGAGGCTTTTACAGCCTGGAAATCGGTGACATCGAGGGTTACGGCTTCAGCCTTATGACCGGCTTGGGTTATAGACAGAACAGCTTCTTCAAGCAGTTCTGTCTGGATGTCCGCCATAATCACATGAGCGCCTCGCCGGGCCAGTTCTTGCCCGAGCGCGCGCCCTATACCAGAGGCCGCACCGGTCACCATCGCGACTCTATCCTTGAATTTTTCCATGTTGCAGTCCTCCTGGCTGCTGAAAAACCTGGGGTTCGATGGCAATCGCCTACCTAACGGTGTGCCCAAGTTACCCCATTGAGGCCCGGTTTAATCAAGGTCAAATGCAAGTCCTGAATAAAAGGCACATGCCCCTGTCGGCCTTTACCCGCTTATAGGGAATCAACCTTCATGAATGCATAGGGTGCAAATTGAATCTGATCAACCTCAGCGACGACACTGCCTGGCAGCATGGTGTTGTTGCCTATGGTGTAAACCGCACCCAGCACCCGGACAACCGCCACATCACCCCAGGGGTCATGATCCGAGGACTGAAGCGCAAGTTCAGCTTCACCCATTTCCAGAGATGTGGGTCGAATCTGCACGACTTCCTTGACGAGACGCGGGTTGTAGTCAAACCCGGTCCTTTCGGGTGACGGAAAGTATTTGAAATTGTAGACGACGAGATCCAGGTCAGTCCCCATATTCTCAAGCATCATTTTTTGCGCGGCCTCATCGTTGAATGTGCCGGTGAGCTTGGCACGGACCTCAAGAAAACGTATGCCCCGGCGCTCCGTCCATCCTTCCACCTCTTTTCCTTTCCGCTCTAGGTATATATTTGCAAGTTTCTTGGGGTACCCAAAGACCTCACGGCCCAGGATCAGGGCCATGTCGTCCGTCACGGGCATTGCCAGGCAATAGGCGCCCTCTTCACCGTCAAATTCCGCCTGCAAAAAAAGTGCGCTTTCTGAATAGGTGAGGCCAAAATTGGTTTTGGGATAGTTGGCGACAAAAACACCGGCCACAGGCATTGGACCAGGGTTAAGTGGCGGGGGAAGTAATTGTTTTACAACTTCCGGCTTGGTTTCAAAGTAGACGGTTAGCATCTCAGCATCAAAGAACTGCGCGGTCTGCTGATATATCTTGGCGATCTCTTCCAAAGACTTCACGAAACCCATGGCATATCCCTCCTTTTCTGGATCTGTACCCAGAAATCTTTTACGCTTCAAATCACTTCACATGAACTCCATAGCGGCCAAAGCGAGCGTCTCATTGACGCCGTCTTCGATCATGGAGGCCCGGGCATCCCGAAACATCTTCTCAACCGAGTACTCCTTGCTCAGGCCATATCCACCAAAGACCTGGATAGCCTCACTCGCCACCTTGAATGCGCACTCTGTGGCCAGGACCTTTGCAGCCACGGCGTGGGGGCCTGAGGGCGTCATTGTCCCAGCGTTGTAAAGGCCCATCCGCCGCGTCAGGGCACGGGTGGACTCCACCATTGCGAACATCTTAAAGAGCTTTAGTTTGATGTTTTGATGCTCAAAGATGGGCTTTCCGCCTTGGATTCGTTCTTTTGAGTATTTAAAGGCTTCGTCAAAGGCAGCCTTGGCCAGTCCGGCAAACACGATGCCCATGCCCCCATTGACTTGGGCCAGGCTCATTTCACGAAAACTTTCTAAGAATGAGGGCTCCGGAATGACCATCCAGCGCTTCGGTATTTTAACATCATCAAAATAGATTTCGCCCTGGTTCAACGGCCGCTGCCCTACCTTGTCTAATGGTTTTCCTCGAGAGATGCCTGGCAGGTCCAGGCGAACGACCGCAACGCCGGTTCCTTTCATCCCTTTGCTCGGATCCAGACTGACGTGAAGACTGGCATGCGTGGCAATGGTGCCGTTGCTGACCCAGGCAGATTTTTGGCCGTTGATGATGTACTCATCCCCTTTTAGAACCGCCTTGACGTTAGGCGTAATTTTTGGGTCTTTGGTCTCCTCTGTAATCGACAGTAGCCAGTCCGTACCATGGTCGGGCTCCGTGATAGCCCAGCATCCTATCAACTCTCCCTGGGTGTCCTCACAAAAATCGTGTGCCCAACCCTGCACCTTCGGGTCGAGCGATAGAGCGGCCAGGGCAAAAGGCATGCTATCAACGCCAAAGCTGATGGCAAGACCGGAATCGGCATACCCCATTTCCTCGGCCATTAAGAGCAGTGCCATGGGGTCTATGTCGCCGGCCAAACCACCGGCCGTCTTGGGGATGGTACTCTTGTGCAGGCCCAGTTCCCGATATTGTTTATAGACATCCCAGAGGAGCGAGCCCTCGGCGATCACATCGTCTGGATCATGGAGCTTGTCCAATTCTATCCCTGCCGGCCGTACCACCTCAGTGCCGAACTTCCTGACCATATCACGCATACCCTTCTGCGCATCGGTCAGGTTGATATCAAGGTCTCGAATGGCCATTTCCTTCTCCCTTTTCGACCAAAAAACCCCCTCATCTTACAATCACATTCTCCGGTAGCCTCTTTGTAAGGATCTCCACCGTCTCTTCCACCATCTCCTCCAGAACCTGCCGGGCGGGTTTAATATCCTGAATAAGCCCCGAGACCTGCCCTGCAAGGCCACCCACGT
>DAOVAK010000245.1 GCA_030671095.1 Deltaproteobacteria bacterium
CCACATTAATCATCATCTGGAATTGGCGATTACCTATGAAAAGATGGGGGAAAAGGACCTTGCTGCCGCCGCGTACAACAAGGTCTTGGAACTCCCCATAAAAGATGCGGACGATGAGGATCACAAAAAGGAGGCTGAAGAGCGGCTGAAGAAGATGGGGTGAGCAGATATGGGTATTTCGAAACCATAGTGAATGAATTAAATATCATGTCATGGCAACGCTTGTCATTGCGACCCTCGATCCAGTCGGGGGGAAGCAATCTCTGAAAATCCCCCCAACCCCCCTTTAGTAAAGGGGGGCGAGGGGGGATTGCGTCGTCCTCCCGCTTTCGCGGGAGTCCTCGCAATGACCATTTTCTATTGTCGTTCAATATGAATTGTGTGGACCGGATTCCCGCTGGAGTTTTCCCCACACGAGATGTGCGGCGGTATCACATTTGGGGGTTCTAGTATTTGAAACGATGAGTGAATCTTAGAAATTGGTGTTACAATTCTCCACTTGTTGCCTTAAAGTAGGTGTCCTTGTCTATCTCTTCAATTTCCACCGTATAACTGCAATTTAGCTTCTCTAAAGAGCGGGCAAATTCCCCTTTGAGAAAAGCCAGTATTTTTTCCCCCACAGCTTGTCGAATGCCTAAATCCCTGCCTTTGAAAATAGAGAGGGTCAAGTGGACAAAGGCGTTTGATTCTTGACCATCTGCCACATAGAACTGCTGGTGAGGAATTGCACGACTTTTGATGTCAGAAAGGTTGAATGGGCCGTTTTCCACAAGCAAGGTATGAAGTCTTTTAAAGAAGTCTTTGAAGTCCACCTCCTCCAGAATATTGTCTGAATATTCAAGGACAAAATGTGGCATTTAATTCCCCTTTCCCTGGTCACCTAGAGATTGCTTCGTCGTCCCCGACAAAGTCGGGGTCTCCTCGCAATGACACTATGCGATATTCTTGAGTCCTGAATATAGGATACCCCCTTCTATGCCGATGCAAAGCAGATCGCGCATTCATTAACAATTGACTCAGCCTTGGTCTGTAGTTCTAGCGCAAAAGCTTCGCCATGCTTTAATCCCTCTTCCACGGCTGAGAGGGTGTCATAATAGAGGTCCCAGGCAAGGCGTTCTTTTTCATACTGCTGCTTCAATTTGCTAGGGTCACCCCCAACAAATTTGAGAGCCCTCATAATGCGCTTTGCACCCGTCTGCACGAATTCAAGTCCTTGATCCTTTCCATCCTCGTCAAAAAAGGATGCCGCCTTCAGAGCGAACCGAAGGTAGACAACAGTTGTTGGAATTTTGGATACAAAGCATCCTGTGAACGGGTCAATGGTCTCTTTCAGTTTTCCCACGTCATCAGCAAGCGCCTTGGCGTATGCGGAAAAGTAAAGGATGCGAACATAGTCACCCACGAGTTTTCCCACATAAGCGGATTGCATGGCTTCCTGTGCAAATGCTTCCTTGTCGTGCTGCATAATAAGCCCATCTTTGTGGGCATATGCAGGCTTTGTCCCCGGATTGAGTAGGACAGAGAGGATGTATGCCTGATCCTCTGCCCGGCCTATGAACGATGGGGTAAATGGACGATAACGGCGGAGGCTATCAACAAGCATTCCGGTTGTTCCGCCAGTGACATGGATCCGTTGAATGCACGTTCTTTTGCCGTCCAATTCGTTCGTGTTATAGCGAGTCATCATTTCCGCTTCTGTGGAAAGGGCTTGGGGCAACGTGCTGAAGAAAAAGTATTCATCCGGATATAGGGATCGGTTCGGAAAGGGGACATCCGGGGTAAATAGGGACTTGCCCATGTCCTTCTGGTTCACGAGAGCGCCGGCTATCATGCCCAGTTCCACGGGTTGTCCGCTGGTATCCAAACCATGTGCTCCCCAGAGGGGCGTATTGAAATGTTCAAAAGCGGAAGCCCCCGTCTGCTGAACGAGTTCCTTTTGGGGAAAAACCTGATCCAGGTCGATCTTAAACGTGGCCTTTATTTCCGGTTGGATAAAGATGTTCCAGAAGGGGGCAATTGCCCTAAGGAAGCTGTAGTGCCTGCCATATTCTCCATCCACACCGAAAACGCTAAAGGGTTCTTTCTTATCTTTTAGGTCAAGGTAGTGCACGGCTGCTGGCAAGAGAATTTCATCAATGAGGCGCTGGGTATCTGCTTCGGTGAATACGTAAACTTCCATGTTTTTCAGTCTGTCTGAATGGACAAATGTTTCCTCGAGCCATCCCTTTGCAACCTGCTGAAGACCCCGGTGGGTCGAAGAGACTGACAACACGCAGACAGCTTTTGTATCCCGTGAGATATTGCCGCGGCTGCGTTCGAACCCAAAGGCCGCTTCTAGGCCTCGGAGCCCATAAAGGACCTCGTTTTTTTCCGGTTCAACACCAAGCTGTATAGGGTGGTCATAAAAATAGAGCTGGGATTCACGAGAGATCTCTCGGAACTTTTTTTTAAGTGTGCGGGAGTATGAAAGTTCGTCTATCGATCTGGATGGGGGACAGATGGTGAGCAGCACATTGGATGTGAAGAGTATCTGTCGGGCGGGATCGGTGATCGGGTTCTTGTTCAGCTCAGTAACAGTGATAGTCCGCTTGGCGCGTAGGGCCTCTATGTATTCTTGCTTATTTGACAGGATGCCCTTTGCTTCGGGGAAAAAGACGGACCAGATTTCTTCGGCAGCCTCCCGGGCATCTTTTCTGTTTTCTTGATTTGACAGCCATTCCGAAAGGCCTGCCAAGCGGTCGGCAAACTGTGAGTCCTGTTTGCAGACATCTTCGATTTCTTGACGAACCAGGGTTAATCCGGCAAGGTAAAATTGGGCCACGTCTGCCCATTGCTCTGAATCGACCATATGGGTAAGAAGCCGTTCTGCGCTCTCTGATGCAGGATGCCTCTCTCCTGAGAGACAAAGGAGAAAAGCAGCGTTCAGCGCCCGGACAACACCGGCGTCGTCTTTAGGCTCTTTGTCAAGTATCTCGTAGGGATCGAGGATGGAGAAGGTATTTTCTCCCTCTCCTGGCTGAGTCAAGGTGGAGATAATTGATTGGAATTGTTCAATCATTGTTCGTCTTCACAGGAAGCTTGTGTTCAGAGACCTAGATTAGAATGTCCTTCCCCCAACCCAGCTTGATCAGCTGGATGTGCTCAGCGCGGCTGTTGCCGAGCCCAAAGCGCGTATCCGCTGCTGCAATGTGACGAGGCGGCGGACTGATAGGTTTTTCTTCTCCAAAAAAGGTATTTCGTTTCGCCTGGATGATCCGGGCGCCCGTGGCATCCGCGGCCACAGGATCCGTGCTCACGATCAGTCCACAGTAAGGCCAGGTGTACCGGGAGCTAAAATGATGCGGTCCGATGCCATGGAATAGGGGTGTCAGCATCACCAGGATATTGAGGCGGGTTTTGCCTTTCACGTTCGGTAGCTGCCAGATGGCACCGAGTTTTTCGCATGCATTACCATGATACCTAAAGGGCCAGGAGACAAACATGATGTAGTTTTTCAGAAGGGTACCAAGGCCGGACCAGTGGTGAGTCCTCATTGGGCGTGCATTGATGAGGGCCGTGGCGCGCTCAAAAACAGGGTTCCCTCGCACGCCTCTGTCGTCGGCGTCAAAATTTTCTTCCTTGATGCCCGAATCCATGAGGCGCGTTTGGATCGCTTCCTCCAGGGCCCTGGGCGTGGGGAGATAGTGCCAGACGTTACTCTTGATACCCACAACGTCACTCGGTTTCACCAACTGTTTCCATGCGGATTCAGGGTCTGGGGCCTCGAGCAGGATAGTTACTGCTTGGTCTAGCATTTCCTGCAAAACATGGAACCGAGGTTGTCCGTGGCTGTCCAGGACCTTCTTATCGCGGACAAGCACGACACGGCTCTTTTCTGAAATTTTGGCGGAGGATTTTCCCACCAGAGGCAATCCCATGAGGCTTCCCATGGCCACACAGGAACTGGCCCGCATGAAATCACGCCTGGTAATGACCTTTTTCTCGGTTGACATGCGGTATAACCCCCTTTCCAGGAATCGACTCTCGCCCGCTGGTCCCGCGAACGGGATCCCCGCTTTGCTTCCACTGGCGAGGCAAGCAGAGACGAGAGAAGAATTTTTGGACACGGGTTCCGTTTCACGGAACACGCAGATTTCATGGTTAATTCTTTAGGACTAATTAGCCACAGACCCGCCCGCCTCGCCTGAGAGAGCAGGCTCGCGATGGCGGGCAGGCACACACAGACCCAAGGGACAAGAATTTTAGACAGGATTTACAGGATGTCCAGGATTGGATGCAAGGATCGCTGGAAACTCCGCTACGCGGGGATCCCAAGGCTGCGCCTTGGGAACAATGGGAAGCCCTGGAGCACAAAAATAAGCCTGCCCGGTGGAATCCCCCAAAGGGGGTCCGCAGAGCGGAATTCAACTGGGCGAGCTCATTTTTGTGCCTCAAGGGTTCCCATTTTTTCAAGCGATTCAACCAAGCCAGTTTCTTGAATATCAGCGTAATCTGCGTAATCTGTGGATCAGAATCCATTTCCAAGAGATATTTCAGCAAGAACCTTACCCCAGTGAGGCGCAGCCTTTCAAGCCCTCTGCTCTTTGAACTTTTTAAATCCTTGAGATCTTGTCCATCCTGTCTAATGAATTCTCTGCAGCTCAGCGAGCTCTGTGAGAGACAAAGATAGCAACAGAGATCACTCTAGATTTATTACTTCTTTAATGAGGCTTTCAGCAAGCCCTTGGCTGTCGGCTTCGAGAACGATGACCAGCAACTTACCCTTTAAGGCACCGGCCGACCACTTGGCATTTTCTAACAGGACCGGGCGCTTGGGGTCTGCTTCTGGCAAATAGGTCTTGAGAAATCGCATGTGTGCCTTTGCCGCTTTTCCCCTGTCAGGATACTGTACCAAAAGCAACCGGGCATTTTCCTGTCCCTGCCTGTAGTCGGCAAGTGCAGCCTTTGTATGGGGTCCCAGGTTCAAGATATTTTCGTCTGCAAGATAGAAGTGGTAGTTCAACAAAATAGGGTGATGAAGGTACCTGGTAGTCCTGGGCTGAAGTCCCTTTTGGGGAAGCAACGAAAGGATTTTCGGCTTTGGACCCTCATGGGAAATGAGTGAGGCCACCTCTTTGGCCAGTCCCCTCACTGCATTTTCAGCGGCCGCTGATTCTTCCTCCATATAGATGGAGACAAAAAACCGATCTTTCCAGAAACTCAGCCAACCAGACCG